>JASLSL010000266.1 GCA_030743445.1 Alphaproteobacteria bacterium | reverse complement strand
TCACCATGCGAATCTCGACGGCGGCCCCGCGCTCTGCCAGCCTCTTGAGGTTTTCAATTACCAGCCGGTTGGACGCACCGGTGTAGCGCCTGTGTAACTCCGGCGAGATCTGCTTCATGTCGTCGAACGGCTGGGATGCGTATGCGGCGGCCCATTTCGGCTTCCAAGTCGTGTGGGTCAACCGGTTCGGGCAGCCGGTCGAGCGAATTCCGGGGCAGCCGAAGGCGGAACTCGATACCCTCGAGGGTCTGCCGGCGCTGCTCGGCCTCTAAAGAACATGGCTGAGTACCGCGAGCAGCGGTATACCGCCCAGGATGGGCTGTCGCTCTATTATCGCGACTACGGCGACGCCCGCTCGCATCGCACGCCGGTCATCTGCCTGCCGGGCCTGACGCGCAACTCCAAGGACTTCCACGTCGTGGCGGCCCGGCTCGCGGCCGACCGGCGGGTGATCTGTCCCGACTATCGCGGGCGCGGGCGATCGGACTACGACACCAATTCCGACAACTACCAGCCGACTACCTACCTCAACGACATCCGCCACCTGCTGGTCGTGAGCGGCATCCACCGGGTCGTCGTTCTTGGCACGTCGTTCGGCGGAATCCTCGGCATGGTCATGGGCGCGGCGATGCCGACGGCGCTTACCGGCGTGATCATGAACGACGTCGGACCCGAAGTCGGCACCGATGGACTGCTGCGCATTCTGGAATACGTCCGCCAAGACCGGCCGCAGCCGGATTGGGAGGGCGCGATCGCCGAGCTCAAGCGCATGTTCCCGAACATGCCGGGCCGGACCGACGAGGATTGGCGCATGGCGGCCGAGGGCACCTACCGGGCCGGCGAGGACGGGATGCTGCACTTCGACTGGGACGTCAGGATCGCCGAGGCGATTCTCAACGGCCCGCCGCCGCCGGATTTATGGCCGCTGTTCCGCTCGCTCCTCCACGTTCCGACCCTGGTGCTGCGCGGCGAGCTATCGGACGTCCTGACGTCGGAGACCCTGTCGAAGATGAAGGACGCCCACCCGGCCGCGGTGACCGTGACGGTGCCGCAGACCGGCCACGTGCCGACGCTCGGCGAGCCCGAATCCGCGGCCGCGATCGACGATTTCCTGGCTAATTTCTAACGGTCGTTCCAACCGCGTCAGCTGGCGACCTTATTCGGTACGACATCCGGATTCTTGGCGGTGCCCGTGCCCGCCGCATCCGCGACCACGAGGTTCGGCTTGGCCGGTCCCGCGACGGCCGGCACTTCGACGACCTGCGGCAGCTCGACGTGGCGGCACAGACCCTGGACGAACGCGCCCGCCTCGATCGCCAGGCTCTCGTGATTGATGTCGCCGGTGATCTTCGCGGTCTGGGTCAATTCGACGACGCGCCCGGTGATCTCGCCGTTCACCGTGCCCGAGATACGGATCACGTCGCCGACGATCGAACCGTTGATCACCGCCGTCTCGCCGATCGCGAGAAGCTGGCTCTTCACGTCGCCGTCGACGATGCCGTCAAGCTGCATGTCGCCGTCGGCCTCGAGGTTGCCCGAAATCCTGAGATTCGAGCTGACGATCGAGGGTGCGGGTGGTCTAGCCTGACTTACCGCCTTTTTTTCGCCGTCTCTTGCTCTTGATCTTTCGCTTGGCTGTGATTTCCGGCCCTTTGAAAACATAGCGTCCTGCCTTGATGAATTTGATCGGGTCGATCTGCCGACCGTTAAACAGTACTTCGTAATGGACGTGGGGTCCGGTGCTGCGGCCGGTGCTCCCCAGGAGTCCGATCTTCTGTCGGTACGACACCTTTTGGCGCCGCTTGACGGAGATCCGTAGCAAATGACCGTAGCGGGTTCGCAATCCGTAGCCATGGTCGATTTCGATCATCTTGCCGAAGCGCCCCTTGCGCCCGGCGTAAACGATCTTGCCCGGCGCGGTGGCGAACACCGGTGCCTTGCGGTTTCCGGCGAGGTCGGTGCCGAAATGCATCGCCTGCCGCCGGGTAATCGGGTCGCGGCGCCGGCCGTACCCGCTTGCCACGTGATAGAAGTCGACCGGCGAGGCGAACGGCATCGCCTCGAGAACGGATTTCAAAATCCCCCACCGCGCGAGCCGCATCTCGACATAGCGCACCGTATCGGCCAGTCGGTCGGGCCCGTCGAAGGGCTCGTCGTCGGCGATGAAGGGACCGCCCTGGCCGGTCGGGATGCCGCCGCCGAAATACAACAGCTTGTCGAGCTTGATCCCGGTCATCGCGACCAGACGCTCGGCGTCCTTGATGTTGTCGCCGGTCCGGTTGCCGAGGGTCTCCAACACGTTTTCCTGCGATGAATGCAGTCCCGCGAGCCGTTCGAGCAGAACTTCCGCCTGACGCCGCAGCGTCATGTCGGACAGGGGCCGGCTGAACTCGTTCTCTCCATAGCCGCCGGTCGTGGACTCGAGCCGGGCGATCACCTTGCCCATATCGACTTCCAGCGCGGCACTCCGCTGCTCGGTCTCCTGGACCTGCGTCGCCAGGCGCGACACCAGCGACTGCAGGGCCGTGCGCTGCCCGGTCACGCTCGAGACGTTGCGGCGCGCACCCTGCAGGTCCTGACTGAGCTTGGTGACCTCGGTCTGCAGGGTATCGCCTCGGGACCGCGCGACGCTGAGCTCGCCTTCGAGCTGCGCCTTGCGTTTCTCCAAAGCGGTGCGTTCCTCGACGAGACTGGAATGGCTCGACCGCGCGCGGGTCAGGCTCTCCGTCAGGTCGGCGGTCTGACGCTTGAGCCGCGTCTCGCGGGTCCGCGTCTCGATCAGATCGTTCTTCAGGTCACGCACTCGCTCGCGCAGCTTCGACCGCGTGCGGATGATTTCCGAGCGATCTTCCTCGGCCATCGAGAGCTCGGACTTGATCTTGTTCAGCGACCCTTCCAAGAGATTGTTGGTTTCGATCATCTGCTGCATCTCGATGTCGAGTTGCGTCAGGTGCCGTTGGAGGACCGGTCGCGATTCCTTGGGGCCGCCGGACGAGCCCGGCGCCAGCGCTCGGTCAGGCCCGGTATCGCCTGACACGCCACGCCCGGTGATTTGCCCCAACAGGTAGTTCTGGTTGTTGCGCAGCTTGCCGGTGACCGCGGCGACCTTCTTTTGATAGGCCAGCACCTCGTCCAGCAGATTCTCGTAGGCGACCAGGGCCTCCTTGATGCCGAGATCCTTGGCCGCGATGACGTCGCCCTGCACGATCGAGAACACCGTGGCACCGGCCAGCCACAGCCCGAGCGTCATCAGCATCACGAACAAACAAATCTGAACACGCCGCGTCAGCGGCAGGTATTTGATCCGGCCATCGGTGCGTAGCAGCAGCTCGCGGTCGCGGAACATCCGCGCCAAAACGTGACTCGCACGCGACCACCAATGTTCGTGTGGGAATATTTCCGACTTCCGCGTCGCCGACACGTTCGCTCTCCCAGACCCGGATACCGCGGCGCGCAATTAGCCACCACTCGAGCGGTGGCGCAACACACCGGACCTCCCCGGTCCCATTTGTTGGTCGCCCTATAGAGGCCGATCCACCGGTAACGAAGACCTCGGAAAACGTATCGGCTGGCCGCATTCAGTACAAGCCCATTTGTCGGCCGCCAATAACGCCTAGGGACTCCGGGTGGGGCCGAAATTCGACGAATTGACGAAACGTCAATCCGATTCGCCCCACCGCCGAATTTGGTTCGAACGAAATCCGCTCGACATTGTCCTCGATGGCGGAAATCACAGGGTTTATAAAGCAGGCTTATTTGCAGCGAGCTTAAAAAGTGCTGGCTTATAATAAGCTAGCTTACTATAATCAAAGCATGATCGATGACACTCTTGAAATAAATCTCGGATTCACCCTCGCCGATATCTCGCGGCTGATGCGCAAGCGCTTCGACGAAAGCGCCCGCGACTTGGAGCTGACCCGCGCCCAGTGGCGGGTGCTGAATTACCTGGTGCGTTACGAAGGCATCACCCAGAGCTCGCTCGCCGACATGCTGGAGATCGAGAGCATTACCCTCGGCCGGCACATCGACCGGCTCGAGGAGGCCGGCTGGGTCGAGCGGCGGCACGATCCCTCGGACCGCCGGGTCTGGCTGTTGTTCCTCCAGGACAAGGCGCGGCCGATCCTCGACCGGCTCGGCGACATCGCCAACGAAACGCTGGAGGAAGCGCTGTCCGGGCTGTCGAAGAAGCAGCGCCTCGCGCTGATGGACAAGCTGCTGCTGATCAAGGGCAATCTGGTCAACAAGGAGAACGGCGACCGCAAGCCGGCCGAGCCGGCGGCGGTGAGCGCCGCCGCAGGGGACTAAAGCAGAGGACTAAATCTGTGTCGGAGAAGCCGGAATATTCACCCGCCAAGCCGGCGCGCCGGATGGGACGGCGCATCGCCCGGATTGCTTTGATGGTGCTCGGTCCGCTCGTGCTGGCGCTGGTCGGTGGCTACTACTACGTCACCGGTGGGCGCTTCATCGTGACCGAGAACGCCTACGTCAAGGCCGACAAGATCGCGATCAGCACCAACGTGGTCGGCCGGGTGGTCCAGGTCGCGGTCTCCGAACACGACCGGGTCGAGCCCGGGCAGTTGCTGTTCCGGATCGACGAGCAGCCGTTCCAGATCGCCCTCGACCGCGCCGAGGCGCAGATCGGCAACATCCGCCAGGAGATCGAGGGACTTCGCGCGCTCTATCGCCAGAAGCAGGCGGAGCTGAAGGTCACGCAAAAGGACCTCGCCTACTTCAAGCGCGAGTTCGGCCGGCAGAAGGAATTGACCTCGCGTGGCGTCGTCTCCAAGTCGCGGTTCGACGGGGCGCGGCGCAACAAGGACACCGCCAGCGAGAAGGTTCTTGCCATACGCCAGGAGATCGCCCGCGTGCTGGCCTCGCTCGGCGGTGAGGTGAAGCTGCCGATCGATCAGCATCCCAAAATGCTCGAGGCGCTGGCCCAGCGCCACCAGGCGGCGCTCGAGCTGAGCTGGACCGTGATCCGCGCGCCGACGGCCGGCATCGTCACCAACAACGGCCTGCAGGCTGGCGAATACGTCAAGGAAGGCTCGCCGATCTTCAGCCTGGTCGTGGTCGACGGCATGTGGATCGAGGCCAACCTCAAGGAGACCGAGCTGACCCACGTGAAGATCGGCCAGCAGGCGACGATCAAGGTCGATACCTACCCGGATCGCAGCTGGCCGGTCACGGTCGAGAGCATCAGCCCGGCGACGGGGGCGGAATTCTCGCTGCTGCCGCCGCAGAACGCGTCGGGCAACTGGGTCAAGGTGGTCCAGCGCATCCCGGTGAAGCTCAAGCTCGCCGACACCGGCAACGGGCCGCCGCTGCGCGCCGGGATGAGCGTGATCGTCGAGATCGACACGCTGCACGAACGCAAGCTGCCGGCGTTCATCACCTCCGCCCTCGCCTGGGTCAAAGGCGGCGAGAAGGCGCGCTAGGCGCCATCCGATATGAAATTGCGCGTTTGCCCCGGCGGTTGCCGGACCTATAGTCGTGGCCAAAGCCGTAACGGGAGGATGACCGCATGACCGCGCCAAAGACCCTGCTCGAGATTTCCGGCGCCGACTTGACCCCGAGCCCGCTTTCGGCCTCGACGGTCGTGCTGATCGACTGCCAGATGGAATACCTCGATGGCAAGCTGCCGCTGCCGGATTGCGTCCCGGCGCTCGACGAGGTCGCGAGGCTGTTGGCCCGCGCGCGGGGTGCGGGCACGCCGATCGTCCACATCGCCCACAAGGGCCAGCCGGGCGGCGCCTTCGACCGCGACGGCCACGGCGGCCGGATCGCCGACAAGGCGGCGCCCGAGGGCGACGAGAAGGTGATCGAGAAGGGCCTGCCCAACGCCTTCGCCGGCACCACGCTCGAGGACGAGCTGAAGCGCATCGGCCGCGAGCAGATCGTCCTCGCCGGCTTCATGACCCATATGTGCGTCAGCTCGACCGCGCGCTGCGCCCTCGACCTCGGCTATCGCTCGACGGTCGTGGCCGACGCCGCGGCGACCCGCGACCTGCCGTTGCCGGCCGGCGGTTCGATCGACGCGCGGCAGCTCCATGGCGCCAGCCTCGCCGAGCTCGCCGACCGCTTCGCGATCGTCGCCAAGACCGCGGCCGACCTGCCGGACTAGCGGGTGACAACCCAGCACCGCTTTACCGGTTCGTGCCATTGCGGCAACCTCGAGCTCGCCTTCGAGACCCCGACGACGCCTGGCGAGTTGGTTCTGCGGTCCTGCCAGTGCTCGTTCTGCCGCCGTCACGGCACCCGCAACGTGACCGACCCCGCGGGCCTGGTCGATATCGCCATCGCCGATCCTTCGAGGCTGCTGCGCTATCGCTTCGGCTTGAAGACCGCCGACTTTCTGGTCTGCACCGCCTGCGGGGTCTATGTCGCAGCGGTCTACGCGGAGGGCGACAAGACTTACGCCACGGTCAACACCAACACCTTCGACGATCCCGCCGGATTGCCCGAGGTGTCGGGCTCGGTCGACTACGACGCCGAGAGCGAGGCCGAGCGCAAATCCCGCCGCGCGGCGCGCTGGACCCCGGTGCGGCGGATCGCCGAGGGTGCAGCAACGACGGATTAGAGCCATGGACAAAGGCAAAGGCGACCGAACGGAAAAGCGCTTCCCGAGCGCCAAGCAGGACGCGGCGCGCGCGGAGTCGACCGCGGACACGCCGCAAACACGGGCGCCGAGTTATCGCCTGGCCTACACCGACGAGGAATTCCTGGTGCGCGACGAGCTGCGCCCGGTCCGCTTCCAGCTCGAGCTGATGAAACCGGAGCTGCTGCTCCAGGAGCAGGGCATCGAGTCGACCATCGTCGTGTTCGGCAGCGCCCGCACGCCGAACCCTGAAACGGCACAGGCCAAATGCGACGCGGCCGAAGCCGCGGCGAAGAAGTCGCCCAAGGACGCGGCGGCCCGGCGCGAGGCCGAGGTCGCCCGGCGCATCGTCGCGCGCTGCGGCTATTACGAGGAGGCGCGGAAGTTCTCGCGCCTGGTCTCCAAGGCCGGCCAGACCGACCACACCCGCCACTACGTGGTGGTCACCGGCGGCGGTCCCGGCATCATGGAGGCGGCCAACCGCGGGGCCGACGACGTCGGCGCGGTCAGCATCGGGCTCAACATCGTGCTGCCCGAGGAGCAGCAGCCGAACAGCTCCATCACGCCCGAGTTGTGCTTCCAGTTCCACTACTTCGCGCTCCGGAAGATGCACTTCATGATGCGGGCCCGCGCCATGGTGATCTTCCCCGGCGGGTTCGGCACGCTCGACGAACTGTTCGACGCGCTGACCCTGATCCAGACCGGCAAGATCGAGCCGATGCCGGTGCTGCTGTTCGGCGAGGACTATTGGCGACGGATCGTCAACTTCGAGGCGATGGTCGAGGAAGGGGTGATCGCGCCGGAAGACCTCGATATCTTCCAATACGTCGAGTCCGCCGAGGCGGCGTGGGCGATCATCGAGGAGCACTTCAAGGATCAGCCGCCGTATTAGGCGCCGATCAGAAGCCGTAGCTCCGCTTGACGTAGCCAACGAAGTCCGCGCGCTCCAGCTCCGCGACCTGGCGCGCCTTGTCGTCGGACCAGCCATAGAAATCCTGCTCGCCGTATTTTTCGACCTCGCGCTGCTTCTCCGGCTTAATCGGGTTACGCTCGGCCCGGCGGCGGTCGTAGGCATCGAGCTCGGCCTCGAGGTCGCCGTCGACGTAGCGGTCGCGGTGGACCATGACCCGGGGCGGCAGCCTGAGGCTGACCCAGGGCTCCCACGCCGGGTAGCCGATGCAGAGCCCGGAGACCGGAAACACCGCCTCGGGCAGTTCCAATAGCGCCGATATCTCCTCGACCGGCCCCCGCACCGCGCTGATCGGACAGGTCACCAGTCCCTCGGCCTCGGCCCCGCGGATCAAGGCCCCCATCGCCAACGCCGCGTCGACCGTCGCGTTGAAGAACGCATCCAAGGGCTCGTGCGCCAGCTCCGTCCTCCGCAGCTCGCAAATCCGGCGGATGCGTCGCCCGTCGCCGCAGAATACGAGAAACACTGGGGCGTCGGCGATCCACGGCATGCTCGGGATCAGATCGGCGATCCGTTGCTGCTTCGCCCGGTCGGCAACGTGGACCACCGCGTACTGCATCAGGTCCGACTTGGTCGGGATCGACAACGCCGCCGCCAACAACAGGTCGAACAGCTCGCCCGCAACCGGCTCGTCGGCCCAGCGGCGGTGCGAGCGGTGGGCGAGCTGACGCGCCAACTCGCCCTCGGCCTTCCGGTCGGCGCCG
>JASLSL010000265.1 GCA_030743445.1 Alphaproteobacteria bacterium | reverse complement strand
GGAACCCCCGGGCGGCCGTTTTCGTATGGCGCGGCGCTTGAACCGACGATTGGGCCTCCCAACTTAAATTCGAGGCGAAGGAGTCACAATATGGTCATGCGAACGATATTGGCGGCGCTGATGGTCATCGCGGTGGCAGCGCCGGCGGCGGCGAAGAAATCCGAGATCAACAAGTCGTTTTTCGGCGGCGTGGCGATCGAGGGCACGGACCCGGTGGCCTATTTCACCGAGGGCCGCCCGATCGAGGGATCGAAGGATTTCGCCCACAATTGGAAGGGCGCGGAGTGGCGTTTCACGTCGGCGGTCAACCGCGACGCCTTCAAGGCCGATCCGGGGAGGTACGCGCCGCGGTTCGGCGGCTATTGCGCCTTCGCCGTGAGCCGCGGTTACACCGCGAGCATCGATCCGGAGGCGTGGAGCATCGTCGGCGGCAGGCTCTACCTTAACTACTCGAAATCGGTGAAACGCCAGTGGCAAGAGGATATCCCCGGCAACATCGCGCTCGGCGAGCGCAACTGGCCGAAGGTCCTCGACGACTGAGCCGCGCGGCGCCGTCTACTAGTCGAACAGCGCGTCGATCTCGTCCTGCGAGATCGCCTGGCCTTCGAGCTGCGGACCGTTGAGGAGCGCTTCCTCGCCCTCCGGCTCGCCCTGGTCCTCGCGGATCTGAAGGCCCATTTCATCGACCACGTCCTTGCCCATCAGGTCGATCATCGAGGAAACCCGCTCCTCGACGAACTGCATCGAGCGCACGATCTTGGTGACCCGCTGGCCGGTGATGTCCTGGAAGGTGCACGACTCCATCGCCTGCATCGCGCGGTCGGTGATCTGGTTGCAGAGCTCGCCGGCCTTGCCGTTGCCGACCTCCTGGCGCAGCGAGTCGACCAGGCCCTCGATACCCTCCAGGTTTTCGAGGATCCCGTTGGTCGCGACCTCGGTCGCTTTGACGATGGCGTCGAGCTGGTCCGACATCGACTGGAAGTGGTCGCCGTCCGCCCCACCGGCGTTGATCTGCGCGATTTCCTCACGGAATCGCCGGATGTATTGGAACAGGTTGACGATCTCGGACTGCAGTTGCTTGGGTTCGGCCGCGGTCTCCATTGGCAGGGCTCCTCCTTGCCGTGCGAATTCGGTGCGTATCGTCCCCTAGCAATGCCGAAAAGGTCTTAAGGGAGCGTTAACCGTATGGTTAATGGCGGTATTGCGCGGCCTTACGGTGGGCCGGGAATCCTGATATGTAACCGCCGAACGGCAAAAGGATCGAACGACCATGAGCGCGACTTCGAGCGGCCGGATCCGTCACCAGGACGAGATCGGCAAATACATTCCGCCGGGCCATCAGGAAACCGTCAACGTCCGCCTCGTCGACGAGGATTTCTGCAGCAGCTTCGAGATGAACCTCGGCATCGTGCAGCCGGGCGGCGAGGCCGAGCCGCACGACCACGAGAACGAGCATCAGATCGTCTACATCATGGAGGGGCTCTGCGACGTCGGGCTCGGCGACGAGCCGATGGTCGAGTGCGGCCCCGGCACGGTGATCGAAATCCCACCGAAGCTGAAGCACGCGGTGGTCGCCAAGGGCGATGTGCCGCTGAAGTGCCTGGTGCTCTACAGTCCGCCCTTGCCGCCGCGCGACGAAGTCCCGGTCGACGGGTGATCCCGCTTTCGCCCGGTGCCGATTCGCGATAAAAGCGGGCGCGGCCCGAACCGCGACAACCAGAGAGACTGCCAGCAAATGAGTGACAGCAACGGCGGGGGTACGCTCGCCGGGATCAAGATCGTCGATTTGACCCGGGTGTTGAGCGGACCCTACGCGACACAGATATTCGCCGACCACGGCGCCGACGTCGTCAAGGTCGAGCCGCCGATGGGCGACGAGGTGCGCGACTGGGGCCCGCCGTTTCACGAGGGCGACGCCTCCTACTTCATCGGCCTCAACCGCAACAAGCGCTCGATCGGCATAGACCTGCGCGAGGAGGCGGGATGCGAGGTGCTGCTGCGGCTGCTCGACGACGCCGACGTGGTATTCGAGAACTTCAAGACCGGCCAGATGGAAAAGTTCGGCCTCGGCTACGACGAGGTGCTGAAGGAACGCTGCCCGCGCCTGATCTATTGCCGGATCAGCGGCTATGGCGCCGACGGACCGTTGGGCGGGTTTCCCGGCTACGACGCCGTGGTCCAGTCCGCGGCCGGCTGGTTCAGCATCAACGGCACCACCGACAGCGGTCCGACCCGGGTCGGTATCCCGATGGTCGACATGGGCACTGGCCTCTATGCCGTGATCGCGATCCTGATGGCGCTGGTCGAGCGCGAGCGCTCGGGCCAGGGGCAGTTCATCGACATGGCGCTTTACGATTGCGGCATCTCGCTGCTGCATCCCTACCTCGCCAACTACCTGATGTCGGACAAAGTGCCCGAGATCACCGGCAACCAACACCCCAATATCGCGCCCTACGACAAGTATGCAACCAAGACCAGCGACCTCTACATCGCGGTCGGCAACAACCGGCAGTTCCGCAATCTCTGTGAGGTCTTGGGCAAGCCGGACCTCGCCGACGACGCGCGGTTCAAGGACAACGGCGACCGCTCGGTCAACCGGGACGAGTTGACGGTCGAGCTGAGGGCGCTGCTGGCCGAGCGCCAGGCGGAGGAGGCCTGCAGCGAATTGCTCGACGCAGGAGTCCCGGCCGGACCGGTCAACGACATCGCCCAGGTGATGGCCCACCCACACACCGATCATCGCGAGATGGACGTGCGGCTCGATTGGTACCGGGGTGCCGGAACGCCGATAAAATTCTCGCGGACACCGGGCGAGATGCGCACCCCGCCGCCCAAATTCGGCGCGCACTGCCGCGAGGTGCTGGCCGAGCACGGTTTCTCCGACGACGAGATCGAAAGGCTCTTGGCCGGCGGCACAGTCGTCGAGGAGAGGAAGAAGTAGGGGGCTAGTCCGCGCCGCCCTCCGGTTTGGCCTTGGCGCCGGCCTGACCCAAGAATTGCACCAGCGTCTCGTAAGGCTGCGCGCCGACAGCGCCTTGACCACCGGCGACGAAGGTCGGCACGCCGGTGATGCCGTATTGGTTCGACTTGGCCCAGTCGGCGTCGACCGCCTCCTTGAAGCTGCGTTCCTCGATGACCTTGCGCGCCGCCTCGCCCGAGAGCCCGACCGCCTGCGCGACCTCGATCAGCACGTCCGCGTCGCCGATGTTGCGCGCGTCGACGAAGTAGGCCTTGAACAGGGCGTCGTGGATCGCCTCGCCGCCCGGCTGGGTGTCGGCCCAGGTGCCGAGCTCCTGGGCGAGCCGGCTGTTGTAGGTGTGGCTGCGCTTGCCGTAGGGCAGGCCCTCGGCGTCCATCCGCTGCTTCATCTGCTGGTACATCGCGTCGACGTCCATGCCGCGGCCGGCGAACAGGTCTTCAAGCGTCCGGCCTTCGGGCGGCGTTTCGGGGTGCAGCGGGAAATGCACCCACTTCACCTCGATGTCGAAGTTTTGCTTCAGTTTCTCAATACTCCCGGTACTGAGATAGCACCACGGTCAAACGTAGTCGGTGAAGATTTCGAGCGTGATCGGCTCGGCCATCGGGACCCCTCCTGTTGTGTGGCGTGAAAATGCCACGCGGCCGGCGGCGCCACAATACAACTCTCCGTCAGCGGTAGTGCGTTGGTTTGGCTGAGGTCCGCTATTAGCCATGTGTGGACGGCTCCCTGTTGACAAGGGTTTTTTGACGGTGATGCAGAGCTGGTCGGGGTTTAGGGTTTTGGCCGTCAGTACCGTTTGCCCTGACCGGCATCGGCATTTTCGTAGAGCACTCGGCGCTTGATCTCGGTATCACGGCGGCAGAGCTCGAAATCTTCTTCCGCCATCCAGCCATTCGGCTCGCCGGCAATCGTGAAGTGGCCGTAATTGTCCTTGCCGCTCACGAGGGCGACAAGCGAACGATCGCCGGACCGTTGCTTCATCGCTGGCTTGATGTAGCGGATTGCCGAACCGATGCGCCGGTCATTGGTGGTGTTAGGGCCGGATGCGTGAAACAGATGACCATGATGCATCGACGCCTGGCCCGGCATAAGCACAACGTGCGTTGCGTCTGTCTCGTCGACCTCGACCGTGATCTCCTGGCCGCGCGTAAGCAAATTGTTCTCATCAAAGGTATCGACATGGGGCACGAGCTGCGTCTTGTGGCTGCCCGGCACGAATTTCATGCAGCCGCTTTCGTTGGTTGTGGGCGACAAAGCAACCCAGCACGTCGTCTCCTCGGCATCGTCAAGGCCTCAATAGGTCAGATCCTGGTGCCAGGAAACGATCTTGGGAGAGTTCGCCTCCTTGATGAACATGCCGGCGCTCCAGACCATCAGGTCCGGGCCAAGGACCTGTGAGGCCGCCTCGACCAGATTGGGGTTGCGGATGAGTTTGTCGAAGGAAGGCAGAAGACGGTCGGGATAATTACGCAGAAGCCCGAGCTTTTCCGGATCGTCCGCGAGTTCGCCCTCTGCTGCCTCCAGGTCGGCACGGACCTCACGCGCCTCTTCCCCGCTGATCGCGTCGATTGGGAAGACAAAGCCATCACGCGCATAAGTCTCCGAAACGGATTGTTTAGCGGCTGCCATGATTTTCTCCATTCCGCCGAAATCGCACCCGGCGGGACATTCTAGTCGAAGTCCGGGTCGAGGTAATCAGTTGGTTGAGAAACGTGACGGTCTGCTTGGGGTCAGAAGCTGACACTATCCAAACTGACCCACGACCCGGTCATCGCCGCCGATCCTGGCCGAGGCTGCGGGGGATGTAGCGCGCGAAGAAGGACAGGGCCAGCATGATCGTGCCGCTCGCGAAGAACACCGCCGAGAGCGGAAAGACCAACAGCAGCACCGAATAGAGCGCCGGCATGGAAAGCCGCGCCATGTCCCGGTAGGTCGTGTAGAAGGCCGTCATCTCGGCGCGCTCGTAGCTGTGGACCGCGCGCAGGAAGGGGACGTTTCCGGCCCCGTCGGCGATGCTGACGCCGAGTGCCGCGGCGACGATGAACCCGGCCGCGAGCCATGGATGACCCGAGGCGAAACCGATCGAGAGGGTGAGAGTTCCCGCCAGCGCATAGCCGACGATCAAGATGCGCCTGATGCCGACCTTGCGGCCGATCCAGCCCCACAGCATCACGGTGAAAAGGGCCGAAGCGCCGGCCGAGACGATCAGGCCGCCGGCCTCCTTACCGAGACCGCTCGAGACCGCGTAGATCGGCCCGTAGACGTAGAACATGCCCCACCAGCCCGCGCGCCCGACCGCCAGCAGCCAGGCGAGCGTCAGGCGCGGCTGCGCGAAGTAGCGCCGGACGAACTTTACCGGGTTGGCCTGCGGCACGGTGGCCGCGAGCGAGCCGACGGCCCGTGGCGCCCTGAGCGACCAGAAATAGACGATCAACGTCAGGGCGAAGATGCCGCTCACCAGATAGGGCAGCCAATCCGCACCCCAACTGTGCAGGTAGACGCCGAGCGCCGGGCCGATCATCCAGCCGGCCCCGGTGAACATCACCCTGACCGGCTCGAAGCGCATAAGGTCGCGGCGCGCGACGTGCTCCAGGATATAGAGGTTGACACAGATCGTGACCGAGGCGCCGCCGAACATCTGCAGCGCCAGGGCCGGGACGAAAGCGGGCAGGGCGTAGACCGAGAACAGCGCCGGTGCGGCGATCAGACAAGACGAGCCGAGCAGCAGCGTCCAGCGCCGGCGGAGGCGAATCACCAGCCATGGCACCGAGAGGCTGCCGAGCAGGCCGACCGACGCGATCGCGAAGTAGATCACGCTGACCTTCTGCGCGCTGCCCAGTAGATCGTAAGCCTGCAACGGCACGATCGCCGACAGCGTGGCCCGCGCCAGCGCATCGAACGCCAGGAGCACCATGAACGCCGGCGCGCCGGGCCGGGTCAGGGCGCCGGGCCGGATCATCCGTTGTAGCTGCGCCGGCCTTCGTCGCGCAGGAAGATGCGCACAAGATGGCGGCGGCGGTCTGGCTCCGGATGGTCCTGGTATTCGGTCCGCTTGTGGGCGCACCGGCCGTTCATCAGATACTGGACCTGGCCCGGCTTGAGCTGGAAGTTCAGATGCCGGGCCGGATCCTCGAGTACGCTCGAGAGCGCCTCGATCGCATCGGCGCCTTGTTGGTCGAGCGGCTCGCCCATCAAGTCGTAGCCGGCGGTGATGTTCCGTGGGTTGAAGCGTCCGAACACGGTCTTGCCGTCATAGGCGAAGACCGGATGGCGGCTCGCGAGGGGGTCGCCCGGCGCATGTTCGCCATAACGGTTGAGATAGAACGGCCGGTAGAGGCGGGCCAGGAGCTCGGGGTGCCGGCGGCGCATTTCGTTGTGCGCGGTATTGAGACTGGCCACGCTGCTGCGGCCGCCCGACTTCGAGGTCCTGAGGACCTGCAGCCCGATGAAAGGGGGTGCGCGGTTGTAGCTGTAGTCGGTATGGAAATCCAATTCCTCGCGGGTCAGGTCGGCCCGCACCTTCGGGCTCTTCTTCCTTCCCGTGTCGATCACGTCGTAAAGCATGGTGCCCGAGAAGGATTGCGCCACCGGCCGGGCGATCATCCTGCTCAGCACCCAGTAGACCGCCTTCAACTCGTCCTTGGTGAATGCCTTGACCGGCAGCCGGTCGAGCAAAGCGAATCCGGCGCCATGGGTCAGGATGCGCTTGACCCGGCGCATCAGGCGGCGGGTCTGCGGGAACGCGTGATCGGCTTCCGACAGCAGTTCGGTTTGCAACGGATTGCGCCGCAGCCAGTCGACGAAACGGTGGATTTCGGACATCGCTTCCGGCGGGATCGGCACCAGGTAGTCTTGCGCGCGGATCGTGGCTCGGGTCCAGGCCTTCTTGCCGCGAAAGACTCCGTCATAGATGCGAGGTTGCGTTTTTTCCGAGCGCGAGGTCATCGGTCGATAACCCGATCAGGCCACCTTCGACATCACGTCCTTCGCGAACCACTCGAGCTGCTCCAGCATCACCGCCTCGGGCGTGCCCATGCTGGACTGGACGTTGACCTCCTCGAGGCCGGGGAACTTCTCGCCGAGCTCCTGCAGGAATTCGACGAAGCCCTCGGGCGGGCCGCAATACCACGAGCCGTTCTCGCAGGCGTCCTCGAGCGTCGGCAGCCGGGCCTTGTCGAAGCCGCCGCGCTGGGCGAGCGCCTCGATCTGGTCCTTCTCCAGCTTGCCGAGGAAACCGAGCGGCGCGAACATCTTGGCGTGCTCCTCGTAGTACGGCTTGGCCTCGGCGATCCCCTGCTCGCGGGTCGGCGCCAGGTGATAGGAAATCCCGAAGCAGAGGTTGGTCCCGAGGTCGGACTCGACCCCGGCGCGCTCGTGTGCCGCCTGGAAGGCGTGGATCGACTTCTCCGCCAACAACGCCGAGCCGCCGCCGATCACCCCCTTGATGCCGTATTTCAACATGAAGTCGAGACCGCGATCGGTGGCGCTGACGATCGGCTGCCAGCATTCGACCGGCAGGTTGAGCGGCCGCGGCACCAGGGTCAGCTCCTTGAGCGTATAGCCGCGATAGGGCACCTCGGGCGGCAGGGTGTAGTACTTGCCCTGGTGCGAGAACGATTTGTTGTTGAACGCCTTGAACAGGATCTCGACCTGCTCCTCGAAGATCTCGCGGTTGGCGTCCTTGTCGAGCATCGGCCCGCCGAGGGACTCGACCTCGCGGGTGTGGTAGCCGCGGCCGACGCCGAACACGACCCGTCCCTTGGTCAGATGGTCGGTGACCGCGTAATCCTCGGCGAGGCGCAGCGGGTGCCACATCGGGCAGATGTTGAAGCCGCAACCGAAGCGCAGATTCTTGGTCAGGTGCGACAGGTGTACGCCCAACATCAGAATGTTCGGGATGACCTCGTAGCCTTCGTGCTGGAAGTGGTGCTCGGCGAACCACAGCTTGTCGTAGCCGAGGCCGTCCATGCATTTGGCCAGCGCCTCGGTCTTGCCGAAGATCGACGCCAGGTGTTCGTCGTCGTAGCGCCGCTCGTTGGCGGGGGTGGCGTCCTGGCCCATGTCGCCGAGGTCGACGTGACCGGCGTAGAGTGACGAATACCGCTTGATCATCCCTTGCTTCCTTTCCTTGGCGGAGCGTCTATTTTTTTGTCGTGAGCGATGAGTTTTAGAGCAGCGGGGCCACCCGGTCCATGCGTGCGGGATCATCGCCGAGCAGCAGGCCCGAGACCTCGTCCTCCCACCCGGTGTCGCCGGCATCGAACGGGTCGCGCGCGGTCAGCCGATGGTCGAGCACCAGCCGCGCATAAAGCAGTCGCCGGGCGTCGCCACGCCGGGCGTCGGTCGCGGCCCCCTCCCAGGTCATCAGCGCCGCCGTCGCCGCGTGGTAGAGCGCGCTCGCCGCCTGGCGCGCCGCGGCTTCGTCTTGGGCATTCGCGGCAACCGAGGCGGCGAAGGCGATCGCCTTCTCGAGCGCACCGCGGACCCGCTCCCTGAACGGCGCCGGCACACCCTCGGCGTCCTGCAGCTTGGCGTAGAGCTCGGCCCCGAAGGCCTCGTGGCAGCGGTGCCGGCCGACCGCGCGGGTCAGGGCGTCGAGCGCCACGATGTTGCTCGTGCCCTCCCAGATCGAGCCGAGATAGGCGTCGCGCAGCAGGCGCGGGTTGACCCATTCCTCGATGTAGCCGATGCCGCCGCGCATATCGAGCGCGTCGCCGGTCACCTGGCGGCCGTCGCGGGTCGCGCGGAACTTGAGGAGCGGTGTCGCGAGCCGCAGCACCGCCGCGGCCTCCTGGCTCGGCGCGCGGCCGGCCATGCCCTCGGCCCGGTCGAGCGCGTCCGCGGTGAAGCACCACATCGAGAGCGCCTGCTCGACCGGGACCAGGATCTTCAGCATTTGGCGCCGCGCCAGCGGCTTCTCGATCAGCGGCGCGCCGAAGACGATGCGGCCTTTCAGCACCGCCATCGCGTCGTGCGCCGCGCGGCGCATCAGGGCCGTGGACTTGACCCCGTTGTTGAGCCGCGACCAATTGATGACCTCGGCCATCTGCACGAAGCC
>JASLSL010000264.1 GCA_030743445.1 Alphaproteobacteria bacterium | reverse complement strand
CGACACCGAGGCGCTCGAGCATGCCCTTCAGGCTCTCCTTGGTGAAGACCGCGCTGTCGATGTCGTCGCCGGTGCCATTGAGGCCGACCACGAGGCCGTAGCCGACGAGCAGGTTCTCGCGGATACCCTCGATGTCGATGATGTCTTTGATGCGCGACTGGCTGGCGCCCGGGCTGGTCCAGCTAACCACCACGACGACGACCATGAGAGCGACGGAAAAACGCCGCAAGATTGCCGCGAATACGTTCTGTATCGCTGTCCCGATCATTATCTTTGAGTCTCCCACGTGGACATACTTTCACCCCTTATCTAGCGAAGGTCATGCCACTTTCAGAATCTCGTCAAACCATTGTAATCATTTGATAAATTCGAGAATCTCGAGAAACCTCCGAGGGCCGGTTTCGGACGTGGGGCAAGCGGTGCCGGGCCGGGGGGCAAAGATTGCCGAGACCCAACGATTCCGCGGGTTGTGGCCCAATTACGCTTAAATTGTTCCGTCGCCGGCAAAAAACGACTATGGTTGGCGCATGAAAATCGAAGGTCCGGGTCCCGTTCGCTCGACGCCAGTCAAGCGCGGCGGCAAGTCGAAAAAAGCAGCGGCAACAGGCGATTTCGCCCAAAAAGTCGAGGCCACCACGGATTCGGTGGACCCGGTCAGTGGGCTCAGCCCGGTGCAGGCGGTCGATGCCCTGCTGGCGATCCAGGAAGTCGAGGATTCAACGACCGGTGGGGCGAATGCGCAAGCCAAGCGGTGGGGCGAGATGCTGCTCGACCGGCTCGAGGGCGTCCGTCTCGGATTGTTGGCTGGCGGTATTCCGGTCAGCGAACTCGAGGGGATTTCGGCGGTGGTCGAGCGCGAGCAGGCCAAGGCGACCGATCCGAATCTCAAGGAGCTCCTGGCGGAAATAAAATTGCGCGCTCGCGTGGAACTCGCCAAGTATCGGCGGTCCGCCTGATCCGCCCAATCGTTTCCGGCTCATCGCCGGCGAAATAAAAATTTCAAAAAATTGTGATTTCAAACAGTTGCTTAGGCCGCGGCGGATAAATATACTCCGCGCCGCATATTTTCCAGTTGTCGATTCGGGAGTGCCTGATGGCCCGACGTAAGCGCCCGTTGCCCGCTAGTTACATACCCACCGACGGCGAATCCTTCATGAACGCGAAGCAGCGGGAGTATTTTCGGCTGAAGCTCCTGAAATGGCGGGTCGAGTTGCTCGAAGAATCGAACGAGACCCTCAGGAACCTGCAGAGCGAAAGCCTGGCCGAACCGGATATGGCGGATCGCGCCACACTCGAGGCCGACCGCGCGCTGGAATTGCGCACCCGAGACCGGCAGCGCAAGTTGGTCAACAAGATCGATGCGGCGATGCGCCGGATCGAGGAGGGGACCTACGGCTATTGCGAAGAGACCAACGAGCCGATTTCGTTGCGTCGGCTCGAGGCGCGGCCGATCGCGACCCTCAGCGTCGAGGCGCAGGAACGTCACGAGAGGATGGAGCGCACGCGGCGCAACGATTAGCGGAGACGGGCGGGACGAAAACGAAAAGAGGCCGACGATTAATTTCGTCGGCCTCTTCGTTTGCGGTGGCCCTCTGGTGGTGAGGAGGATGAGGAGGATGGAGGCAAGGGCCGCCGCAAATCCCTCAAAGTCCTCTGACTTATCCGTTAAGCCTCTAGGTCTTCCTTAGAACGGGAACAGGATGTCGACGATCTGTTGCCCGTATCTCGGCTGTTGCATGTCGGTAATGTGTCCCCTGCCGCCGTATGCGAGACGCGCTTCGGCGATCTTTTCGTATGTAATCGTGTTAGTGCTGTCGATGTCCTGCGGCCGGATCACGCCGGCGATTTGAATCTCGCGGACCTCGAAGTTGACCCGCGTTTCCTGGCGCCCGTGGATCACCAAATTTCCGTTCGGCAAGACCTGGGTGACCACCGCGGCGATCTTCACCGTGACCACTTCGTCGCGGTCGATGACGCCGGTACCGACGGAGCTGGATACGCTGTCCAGGTCGAGCAGGGTTCCGGGCTGCACGGACTCCGGCAGAATGGCATTGAGCGCGGTTTCATAGCCTAGGAAAGCGTCGAGGCCGGCATCCTCGGAGTTGGTCCGGGTTCGGGTCGACGAATTGCTGATATCGGCGGCGTCGTTGATCGAGACCGTGACCGACACGATATCGCCGACCTGACTGGCGCGAAGGTCCTTGAAGAAGGCGCGCGATCCGGCCCGCCACAGCGAATTGGCCTGGCGGCGGGCCGTGACGGGCGCCGGCATCGGCATGCTGACCGGCCGGTAGCTCGGCCGCCGGGTCGGATTATCGACCTTCGTCATCTGCGGCGTCTCGCCGACGCTGGAGAGGCGGTCGAGCGCCGGGCAACCGGCGAGTATCACGCCGGCCGCGGCGAGCAGGCCGAAGCGTACGATCGAGTTCTGCGTGCGCGGTTTCATTCTCGCGTCTCCTAGTTCATTGCTGTCCGGGTGGTCGACACCACGGAGACCTCGCCCGATGCGGTCACGACGGCGTCGACAACCTTTTTACTGTCCGTGTTCCGGACCCGAATGGTATCGCCCTTGGAACCGCTCTGGATCGCCTTGCCGCGGGCCGAGAGCGTCATACGTGCGGTCCGGAACATCAGGGTCACGACGCTGCCCTTTTCCACCAGGATCGGGAGCCGGATGTCGCCAGCGCGGATCGGCTTGTCCGGGACGAGCACGCGGCGCGGGCTCATGCCGACGATCTTGGTGGGATTCAAGAGGGCGTTGCGGTCGAGTTTGCCCGCCCGGACGGTGATCCAATCGAGATCGCCTTTGGAGATCCTGTCGCCCGGCCGCATTCGGTGCGTGACCACGGGGACTTCGACGAGACGGTGGTATTGCCCGCTGACCGACATTCGCACCGCGCCGGGGCGGTTGTCGGGCGCCACCAGGATCGCCGCAAAGCGGTTGTCTTGCCGGTCGATATCCATCGTTCGCACTTTCACGCTCGCCGGTAGGCTGGCCGGCAGATAGATCCGCATCGCCCGGTTGTCGAATTCGATGTCGAGCTTTTCGTTCTCCCCGAGGCGCCGGCGCAGTTCGCTCGAGAGGATCGCGGCAATCCGGCTCGCGGGAATGATGTTGCTGGCCCGCTTGACGACCGTCCGGTCGAGCCGGCTGGCCGGCCGCCACGCCACCCGATAGGCGCGGGCGACGCGGTAGAGCCAGGTCGCTTCCAACACCAATTTTCGACCCGGCGCGGGGGCCGTGGCGATGACTTTGTCGGCCTCGCCGCCGGCGTCCTGGAACACGTCGCCCAGGCGCACGGTGTCGCTGTCGACCAAGACTTCGCTTCGTAGCGTCGCCGCCGCCGCGGCCCCGAGGGCGCCGGCTGCGAGCAACACCAACGCGGCGCCGCCGAAGATATTGAGAACACGAGTGAGGCTGCGTTTCATCATCGCGATCACCTGATGTTGGTCATCGTCGACATCATTTGGTCGGAGGTCTCGATCACCTTGGAATTCATCTCATACGCGCGCTGCGCGGTGATGAGGTTGGTGATCTCCTCGACCACGTTGACGTTCGACGTTTCCAGGAAGCCCTGCTGCATGCGTCCGAAGCCCGGCGATTCAGGTGTGCCTGTCGTCGCCGATCCGGACGCCG
>JASLSL010000263.1 GCA_030743445.1 Alphaproteobacteria bacterium | reverse complement strand
CTGGCTCTCCGACAGGTCGTCGGTCTTGTGGCGCTCGACGACGTCGTTATAGGCGTTCCAGGTGCGCATGAACTTGCGGCCAATCGCGGGCGTGGCCGCGCGGCGCGCACAAATATTTTCGGCGCCGGTGATCTCGGTCGTCTCGCCGAAGCAGCTGGTCACGCCGATCGGGGTCAGCTTGTCGATGACGTTGCCGACCGTCGGGTTCGAGCCGATGCCGGAGGTGGTGTCGCTCTCGCCGCATTTGACCGAAACCCAGAGGTCCTTGATCGAGCTTTCCTCGCGCGGGATCTCCGAGGCGTCCTGGACGAACTGCTGCGCCACCTTGGAGGCGGCGGCGACGGTCGCGATTTCGCCGTGGCGCTCGATCGCGAAGCCCTCGACCGGCTTCTTCGACTTGGCGATGCCGTCGACAACACGCCCGGTCCAGCCGGGCTCGATGCCGATCACGATCACGGCGGCGACGTTCGGGTTGCAGCCGGTGCCGATCAGGGTGCGGAAGTGGAGCTCCAGATCCTCGCCGAACTGCAGCCGGCCGTAGTGATGCGGCAGCGCCAGCGTGCCCTTGACGTTGTGCGCGACCTTCTCGGCCGCGGCATTGGAAAGATCGTCGAGCGGCAGGATGATCACATAGTTGCGGATGCCGACGCGACCGTTGCGGCGGCGATATCCGGTGAATTTCAGATTCGCGCGTCCTCTTGCCATGGCTACCACCTCTTGGTCTTGAGGTTGTGGACGTGGACGTGGCCGCCCTTCTTGACGGCGGTGACCATGTGGCCGATGTCGTGGCCGTACTTGATCACCGTGTCGCCCTTCGCGATGTCCTTGAGGGCGATCTTGTGGCCGATCGGAATCCGGTGCAGCACCGTCATCCGGATGGTCTTGTCGGTCGCCATCACCCAGCCGGTCAATTTCGTCTTGGGCTTGACGCCCTCGACGACGACGACGCCGACCATGTCGGTCTTGTCATGCACGACGAAATGCGTTTCGGCCATGACTCCTCCTGCCAGACTCTGTGGGTTCGTTTTTGTCGGCGCGCCGCTCGGGACGTTCTTGTTGTGCGGCCCTAAAAGAGCGGAGGTACGGCAATGAGTCAACGCAAGAGCACCGCCGCGATACATTTAGCGTAGGCCAGTGACCGATTCCGTTCGGGCTGGCGAGGATCGCCGCGAGGCATGCTAAACTTCTGCCGATCGGGAGGATCGATTGAGCGAACAGGACCAGCGCCGGCGCGTCGTCATCATGGGGGCCGCCGGGCGCGACTTTCACAACTTCAACACGGTTTATCGGGACGACCCGGCGGCGGAGGTCGTCGCCTTCACGGCGGCACAAATTCCCGGTATCGAAGGACGGCGCTATCCGGCGGCGCTCGCCGGCACGCTCTATCCCGACGGTATTCCGATCGTCGACGAGGCCGAACTCGAGGACCTGGTCCGCCGCGACGCCGTCGACCGGGTCGTCTTCGCCTACAGCGACGTTACCCACGAGACGGTGATGCACAAGGCCTCGCGGGTGTTGGCTGCGGGCGCCGATTTCGTCCTGCTCGGCCCGCATCGGACGATGCTGCGGGCCAAGGTGCCGGTGATCGCGGTGACCGCGGTGCGCACCGGCTGTGGCAAGTCCCAGGTCAGCCGCTGGCTGTCCCGCTACCTCCGCGAACGAGGCCTGCGCGTCGCCGCGATCCGTCACCCGATGCCCTATGGCGACCTGGCGCGCCAGACGGTCCAGCGCTTCGAGTCCGTCGCCGACTTAGACATCGCCGACTGCACCATCGAGGAGCGCGAGGAATACGAACCGCATATCGCGCTTGGCAACCTGGTTTTCGCCGGGGTCGACTACGCCGCGATCGTCGAGTCGGCGGCGAAGGAGGCCGACCTGATCCTGTGGGACGGCGGCAACAACGACTTCTCGTTCATCCGTCCCGACCTCAACATCGTGCTGGTCGACGCACTGCGGCCGGATCAACTGACGACCCATCATCCGGGCGAGGCGGCGCTGCGCATGGCCGACGTGGTGGTGATCAACAAGGTCGACGCGGCGGGCGACCGGCAGGTCGCGGCGATCGAGCGGGCGGTGCGCGGGATCGACCCCGAAGCGACGATCGTGCGCGCCGCCTCGCCGGTCACTCTCGACGATCCCGACGCGGTCGAAGGCAGGCGCGTCCTGGTGGTCGAGGACGGCCCGACGATCACCCATGGCGGCATGCCCCACGGCGCCGGCTACGTCGCGGCCAAGGCGGCGGGCGCGGCGGAGATCCTCGACCCGCGACCCTTCGCGTCGCCGGAGGTCGCCGAGGTGTTCCGGCACTACCCCCATATCGGCCCGGTGCTGCCGGCGATCGGCTATGGCGCGGCGCAGATCGCCGCCCTCGAGGCGACGATCGAGGCGGCCGACGCGGACCTGGTGGTCGCCGCGACGCCGATCGATTTCGGCCGGCTGATTGCGACCGACAAGCCCCTGGTGCGGGCGCGCTACGCCTATGCCGAGGCCGGTGAGCCGACTCTCGCCGACGTGGTCGACGGTTTCGCCATCGAATTGGAGACCCCGTGCTGATCGTCGCCGCACTCGGCGGCAACGCCTTGCTCAAGCGCGGCGAGCCGCTCGAGGCCGAGGTCCAGCACCACAACGTCGAAGCCGCGGCAGAGGCGCTTGCGCCACTGATCGGCAAGCACCGGTTCGTCGTCACCCACGGCAACGGCCCCCAGGTCGGACTGCTCGCCCTGCAGGCCGAGGCCTATCGGGAGGTCTCGCCCTATCCGCTGGACGTACTCGGGGCCGAAAGCGAGGGCATGATTGGCTATCTGATCGAGCAAGCGCTGGCCGCCCGGCTGCCCGACCGCGAGATCGCGACGCTATTGACCCAGGTGATGGTCGCGCCCGACGATCCCGCCTTCGCCGAGCCGACCAAGCCGATCGGGCCGGTTTATGGCGAGGCCGAGGCGCACGAACTCGCCGCCGCGCGCGGCTGGACCGTCGCCGCCGACGGCGAGTACTTCCGCCGCGTCGTGCCGTCACCCGAGCCGAAACGTATCCTCGAGCTCGGGGCGATTCGCCGACTGGTCGCGGCCGGGGTGACGGTGATCTGCGCCGGCGGTGGTGGGATTCCGGTCGTCGTCGACCAGGCCGGCGCCATCCGCGGGGTCGAGGCGGTGATCGACAAGGACCTCGCCGCCGCGTTGCTGGCAAGCGAGCTCGGCGCCGATGCCTTGTTGCTGCTGACCGACGTCGCCGCGGTCGAGACAGACTGGGGCACCACCGACGCGCGGGCGGTGCGCTGCGCCGCCCCGGACCATCTCCACGCGCTCGACTTCGCGCCCGGCTCGATGGGCCCCAAGGTCGAGGCCGCCTGCCGCTTCGCTGAGGCGAGCGACCGCCCCGCCGCGATCGGGGCGCTCGCCGACGCCGCAGCGATCCTCGCCGGCGAGGCCGGGACGACGGTGACGACGGATTGCGACGCGATCGAGTGGGAAGATGCGGGCTAACCGCGCTTCGCGGCCTGTTGCTCCTGGCGCTTAAGCGCATGCCCCGGCCGCGCGCCGGTCGCCGCACCCTCCCGCCATACCGCGCGGCCGTTGACGAACACCGCCTCGATGCCCGTGGCATGCTCGGTCGGATGTTCGAAGTCGGCGCGGTCGATCACCGTCTCGGGATCGAACACCACCAGGTCGGCGAAGTTGCCCGCCCTGATCTCGCCGCGCCCGGCGAGGCCGAACACCCGGGCCGGCCGGCCGGTCATCCGGTGCACCGCATCTTCGAGCGGCAGCAATCCCAATTCCCGGCTGTAGTGGCCGAGGACCCGGGGGAAGGTACCCCAGAGCCTCGGGTGAGGATGCACGTCGTGCGGCAGGCCGTCGGAGGCGATCATCGAATGCGGGTAGGTGATGACCCGCCGGACGTCGTCCTCGTCCATCATGAAGTAGATCGCGCCCGCCGGTTGCAGCCGCTCGGCGGCGTCGAGGCGCGAGCAACCCATCTCGTCGGCGATCTCGGCGAGGTCGCGGCCGGCGGCCTCCGGCATCACCTCCGACCAGGTGACCAGTACCCGCTCCGAATCCCCGACCCGGCTCGCTTGCAGCACGGTCGAGGAGGCGTGATAGGGGTAGACGTCGAGGTCGACCGCCTGCTTCGCCCGCGCCCGGTCGACGATCTTCAGGGTCTCCACGGTCTTGCCGAAGTTGCTCCTGCCCGAGACCTTGTGGTGCGACAGCACGACCGGCGCGCCCGAGCTGCGACCGATATGGAAGGCTTCTTCCATCGCCGCCTCGATCTCAGCCCCTTCGTTGCGCAGGTGGGTCGTGTAGACCGCACCCGCCGGGCCGAGCAGTTCGGCGAGCCGCACGACTTCCTCGGTCGGCGCCGCCTGGGCCGGCGCGTAGGCGAGCCCGGTCGACATGCCGACCGCCCCGGCCTCGAGCGCCTCGGCGAGATTGTCGCGCATGACGTCGATCTCGTCGTCGGTCGCGGCGCGGTCGAGCGCGTCCATGGCGCCGACACGGAGCGTCGTGTGCCCGCACAGCAGCGTCGCGTTGACCGCCGCCGGCGCCGCCTCGATCGCCGCGACGAAGTCCGCCATGCGTGGGAACTTGAACCCGTCGCCGAGCAGGTCGAGCGGGGGCGGCGGGCGGTCGCCGACGAAGGCGAGGGGAGCGAGGCTGATCCCGCAATTACCGGCGACCACCGTGGTCACCCCCTGGCTCGTCTTGTAGGCCATGTCCGGCTTGACCAGGAGCGCGTGGTCGTCGTGGGTGTGGACGTCGATGAATCCCGGCGCCACGACCTTCCCCGCGGCATCGATCTCGACGCCGCCCTTGGCAGCACCCAGGTCGCCGACGGCGGTGATGCGATCGTCGACGACGCCGATGTCGCCGGCGGTACCCGCCCCACCGGTGCCGTCGATCACCGTCCCGTTGCGGATCACCAGATCGAAATTCTGCTCGCTCATGATCGCACGTCCCTCGTCGTTCTCGCGGCACTTTAGCGGCCTTGTGAGCGCTTGGCCAAGCGGGCATCATCGATGGCGAAGACATGAACGAAGCAGTGATACAGAATCGGGTCGAGGAAGACGCGCGCCGGACCTTCGAAGTGGTTTCGGGAGGCGGCATCGCGATCATTCCGCTCGACGTCGCCTACGCGATCCTCGGCCGCACCGAGGCCGCGATCAAACGTATCTTCGCGGCCAAGCGGCGCAGCTACGAAAAGCCGAGCGGCCTCTTCGCCTGCCTCGATCATTCGCTTGATCTGCATGTGCTCGGCGATCGCGATCGCGAAATCCAGCGCACGCTGATCGACGAATTCGACCTGCCGTTCTCGACCGTCGCACCCTTCCGGCGCGATCATCCGATGCTCGCCGGGGTCGATCCATTCGTCCTCGAGTCCTCGACCAAGGCGGGCACGATGGACATGTTGCTGAACGCCGGTCCCCTGCATAGCGCGCTGGCGAAACTGAGCCATGCGGAAGCGACGCCGTTATTCGGCTCGTCGGCCAATCTGTCGCTTACCGGCAGCAAGTTCACGCTGGACGATATCGAGCCCGAAATCCGCGCCATTGCCGATATCGAGATCGACCACGGACGGTGCAAATACGCCAACGAGGAAGGGGTTTCGAGCACGATCGTCGATTTCCGCGACTTCTCGGTGGTGCGGCGCGGTTGCTGCTTCGAGACGCTCAGCGGGGTATTCCGCGACCGTTTCGACATCGAACTGGATGACGGCGGAGAAACTGCATGATCAGTAAAGATACAGTCAAAACTTATGAAGTAATCCTTCGGTTTTATTGTTCTAACCAATATTTATATTGTGTGGTATAATGATTTGTTTTGGTTCCAGTCGTATTTGACTTGCCGGCCGGGTTTCAACCGGGCCGGCCGTCGATGGCTGGCGTGCTTGGTTTGGGCAGGGTGAACGGACTTGAGAGCTGGGATGAACCGCTGGAGAGCGACATATCGTGCGAGCCTCGTGTACGCTGCGGCGGCGATGCTGGCGCTTGCCGCCGGTCCGGCATTCGCGGTTTCGCTCGAAGAGGCGATCCGCATCGCGCTCAAGACCAATCCCGGCGTTGGCGTCGTGCTCGAGGACCGGCGCGCGGTCAACCAGGAGCTGGTCCAGGCCCGCAGCGCTTATCTGCCGACAGTCGACGTGCGGGTCGCGCGCGGCATCGAGCGCGTCAACAACCCGACGAGCCGCGGCCGCGAAGGGACAGAGGTCGACGGCCACAGCGTGCAATTGCCGCGCACCGATTCCAGCCTGACTATCCGCCAGCTCCTGTTCGACGGCTTCGACACGCAGAGTCAGGTCGAACGGCAGCTCGCCCGGGTACGCTCTGCGGCGCGGCGGGTCAGGGAAACGTCCGAGTTCACGGCGCTCGACGCGATCGAAACCTACCTCGAATCCACGCGGCTCAGGGAAGTCGTGGCGCTCAGCTTTGAAAACATCAAAGTCCACGAAGAATTCGTCGAGCTCATCAAAGTCCAGGTCGAAGGCGGCGCGGCTGGCAAGGCCGACCTCGATCAGGCCGAAGGCCGGCTCGCCGGCGCGCGCGACGGGCTCGCCGTTACCGAGGGCGAATTGCGCGACGCCGACGCCAAATATCGGCGCGTCGTCGGCGAGGATGCGATCCGACTGCGTCGCCCGATCATTCCCGACGACGCCTTGCCGAGCACTGTGGTCAAGGCGATCGCGTTCGCCATCAAGTTCAATCCAACCATTCACGTGGCGCGCTCGGACATCGACATCGCCAAGGCGGAGCTCGCTGCGACCGGCGCCAGCTTCTGGCCGAATTTCGCCATCGAAATGGCGGCGAACTCGAACCGCAACACCGGCGGAACGCGGGGCCAGGACACCTCAATGTCGGCCTTGTTGGTGATGAACTACAGCCTCTACCGCGGCGGCGGCGACATCGCCCGCCGGCGCGAGTTCGTATCCCGCCTCGCCGAGGCGCGCCAGCGTCTCAACCAGACGATCCGTGGGAGCGAGGAGACCACACGGCTTTCGTGGAGCGCCCTGCTCAGCGCCCGCGATCGTCTGACCCAATTGCGCGCGGTCGTCCAGGCCAACGAGAACGTGAAGGATTCCTTTAAGAAATAATTCGACATCGGCCGCCGCACCTTGGCCGACCTTCTCGATTCCGAGAACAATCTATTCCAATCGCGCAGCAACCTGATAATTTCGGAATTCGTCGAGATGTTCGGTGTGTATCGGATCCTGGCGTCGACCGGCCTGTTGCTGGCCTCGCTCGACATCGAGCCGGCGCCCGAATCCTTGACCAACGACAGCCGCGACCGCGTCATCGAGACGAGCTTGCGCAAGGCCGTCGAGTCGACCCCGACGTTGGATCAGGCCGCCCCGTCGAGTCTGCCTGGGCAGCCGGGCGCGGCGCTGGCGCCGATCCTGGCGCCGGTGGCGCCGGTGCTCGACCCGAACGCGCCGGCCCCGTTGCTCGATCCGAGGGCCCCGGCCCCGTTGCTCGATCCCAACGCGCCGGTCACGCCGCCGGGCGGCGCCGTTCTCGACCCCAACGCGCCGGTCACGCCGCCGAGCGGTGCCGTCCTCGACCCCAACGCACCGATCCTCCCCCCGGGCGGACCGTTGCTCGACCCCAATGCGCCGATCCTTCCCCCGGGCGGGCCCGTCCTCGACCCGAACGCCCCGATCCTGCCGCCGCAGGGCCGCGCGCCTGGCCGCGCGCTTGGCCGACCGGGCGGGAGGCCGACCCAGGCCGGCACATTGCCGCCTGGCGCCCGCGAGGCGTGGCGCGGCGACCATTTGGACACGCCAAATCTGATCCCGATTTTCGGCGTGCATCCGCCGGAGGCGAAAGTGGCTCTGCAGCAGCCATCAAAAGCCGCTGTTCCGGCGCCGGCGCCCGAGAAGGTTGCGGCACTGGACGTTCGGGCCGGACCGCGAAAGCCGGCACCGGATATCTCCTATCGGGACTTTTGGTGGTTCGGTCCGCTCGCCACGGCGCCGGCGATGACGGCCCCGAAGACTGCGCCGGCGGGTCGATCGGCCGAACAAACCGTGCCGAAATTTCCGATGACGAAAGGCAAGCCCTTCTGGAGCTTCGATTGATCTTCTTCGTATTCACCCCGGCATTGAACCAAGGCGCCGGTGACCCAACCTAGCAGGCGGAGATGAGCAGCACCGAAAGCGAAACGACGGAAAAGAATCCACCGGCCGCCGCGACGGAGTCTAAGGAGTCGAAAGACCCCTCGCAGGAGCTGGGGCTTTTGGCGCGCCCGAAACTCTCCGACGACGCCGAGGCCGGGGTCGGGGAACGCGACCTGCTGCGCTCGCCGGTCGACGACGGCGCGGGTGTCGGCGAGCGCGATCTGCTCGGCGGCCTGTCCGACCCAGAAGGCCGCAGCGAACCGGTCCTGCGGAGCCCCGGCGACGGCGAGGACGCGGCGGGAAAACCGCTCGAGAAGGCGCTCGAGAAATCGGCCGAGAAGAAGGAGCCGGCGGGCGCGGCGCTCGGCAAGATCGACCCGGTCAAGGTGCCGGCCGACCAGGCGATCCCCGGCACACCGCCGCCGGGAACGGAGGCCAAAGCCGAAGCGAAGCCGGAGGCCGGCGAGAAACCCGATGACGAGGAAGAGGAAGCCTTTTGGGCGGTGCCGCAAAGCGCGCGCGGGGTCGACGATCCGCTGCTCGGCTGTCTGACCATCCTCTGCACGCTGCTCGACCGGTCGCTGTCGTCGGATGCGTTGACCGCGGGGCTGCCGCTGGTCGAGGGCAATATGACGCCGGAGCTGTTCATCCGCGCGGCCGAACGCGCCGGCATTTCGTCGCGCCTGATGCGCCGGCAGCTCGGCCGGATTAACCGCATGTCGCTGCCCTGCATCCTGCTGCTCGACGGCCAGCGCGCCTGCGTCCTGACCGACATCGAGCGCGGCGCGTCGGCGGAGATCGTCATGCCCGAGATGGGTGCCGGCACCCGCAGCGTGCCGTTCGACGAACTCGCCGCCGAGTACGCCGGCTACGCCCTGTTCGCGCGGCCCGAGTTCCAGTTCGACAGCCGCGCCTCCGAGGGCAAGGTCGCCGATCCCCGGGGCTGGTTCTGGGGCACGCTGCTGAAGTCGTGGCGCATTTACATCGAGGTTGTCCTCGCGGCCATCGTGGTCAACAGCTTCGGCTTCGCCGGGCCGCTCTTCATCATGAACGTCTACGATCGCGTCGTGCCGAACTTCGCCGAGGAGACATTGTGGGTGTTGGCGATCGGCGTCTTGACCGTGTTCGGCTTTGAATTCGTGCTTAAGATGCTGCGCAGCTACTTCGTCGACATCGCCGGCAAGACCGCCGACACGCGCATCGCCGCGCGGTTGTTCGAGCAGGTCCTGGGGATGAAGATGGCCCACCGTCCGCCCTCGGCCGGCGCGTTGGCGAGCAACCTGCGCGAGTTCGATTCGCTGCGCGATTTCTTCACCTCCTCGACGATGACGGCAATGGTCGACCTGCCGTTCGTATTCCTGTTCATCTTCATCGTGTTCCTGGTCGGCGGCCCGGTCGCGATCGTGCCGCTGGTCGCGGTGCCGCTGGTCATCATCGTCGGCGCGCTGATGCAGATCCCGTTGAAGATGGTGGTGGCGCAGACCGCGATGGAAGGCTCGCAAAAGCACGCCATTCTGGTCGAGGCGATCACCGGCATCGAGACGATCAAGAGCACCGCCGCCGAAAGCCGCATGCAGCGCAACTGGGAGACCTTCTGCAGCCTGACCGCGCGGTCCGGCTTGAAGGCGCAGTCGCTCTCGGCGCTGGCGATGAATTTCTCGGCGAGCGCGACCCAGGTCGTGACCGTCGGCGTCGTCGTTTTCGGGGTCTACCTGATCCAGGCCGGCGAGCTGTCGGTCGGCGGGCTTGTCGCCTCGACCATGCTGTCGGGCCGCGCCATGGCGCCGTTGGGCGCGATCGCCGCGATCCTGACCCGGTTCAATCAGGCGCGGTCGTCGCTCCAGGGGCTCGACAATATGATGAAAACACCGGTCGAGCGGCCGGAAGGCAAAGTCTTCGTCCACCGCCCGAACTTCGCCGGCCAGGTCGACGTCAAGGACGTCACCTTCAGCTATCCGAACCAGAAGGTCCCGGCGCTCGATGACATCTCGTTCCACATTGAGGCCGGCGAGAAGATCGCCATCATCGGCCGCATCGGGTCGGGCAAGAGCACGATCGAGCGCCTCCTGCTCGGGCTCTACGATCCGGACGAGGGCGCGGTGATGGTCGACGGCGTCGACGTGCGCCAGATCGATCCGGCCGACCTGCGGCGCAACATCGGCGTCGTGCCGCAGGACGTGACCCTGTTCTTCGGCTCGGTGAAGGAGAACATCGCCTTCAGCGCGCCGTTCGCCGACGACGCGATGATCCTGCGCGCGGCGCGGCTGTCGGGCGCCGACGAGTTCATCAAGAAGAACCCGGCCGGCTTCGACATGGAGGTCGGCGAGCGCGGCCAGAACCTCTCCGGCGGTCAGCGCCAGGCGGTCGCCGTGGCGCGCGCGGTGTTGCTCGACCCGCCGATTCTTCTGATGGACGAGCCGACCTCCTCGATGGACAATACGACCGAAAGCCGGTTCAAGGCGCGGATGGCGAAGATGGTCGGCAAGAAGACCCTGATCCTGATCACCCACCGCGGCTCGATGCTCTCGCTCGTCGACCGGCTGATCGTCATGGACGGCGGAAAGATTGTAGCCGACGGTCCGCGTGACCAAGTAATAGATGCGTTGACCAGCGGCCGTATCCAGACCGCTCACGAATAACCGCGGGAGACCCAGCCCATGTCCAGTAACAGTTGGGGCGGCGACCTCCATTCCGGCGAGATCGGGTCCGAGACCGAACGCGGCTCCAGCCGGTTCGCCCACGTTCTGCTGTTCATCATCGTCGTCTTCTTCATCACCTTCGTCGTCTGGGCGCATACCGCGAGCCTCGACGAGGTGACCCGCGGCGACGGCAAGATCGTGCCCTCGGGCCAGATCCAGAAGGTCCAGAATTTGGAAGGCGGCATCGTTGCGGCGATCAACATCCGCGAAGGCGACATCGTCGCGAAGGACCAGATCCTGCTGCGCATCGAGAACGTCCAGGCCGCGGCGGATCTGCGCGAAAGCCGCGGCAAGTATCTCAGCCTGCTCGCCACCATCGCCCGGCTCGAGGCCGAAACCGAGGGCCGGCGAGACATGCGCTTTCCCGACGAAGTGACCAAGGAGGACCCGGACAGCGCGTCGAGCGAAATGCAGCTGTTTTCCGCGCGCCTGGGCCAGCT
>JASLSL010000262.1 GCA_030743445.1 Alphaproteobacteria bacterium | reverse complement strand
CTTGCTCGGCATCCAGCGGCTCGACGTCGGCCGCGGGATGGAGGCCGGCATCGCCATCGTCGCGCTCGCCATCGTCGTCGACCGGATTACCCAGGCCTACGGCGGCGGTGCGAAGGATCGCGTCCCCCGGCGCGCCGGATGATCGAACTCGCCGACGTCACCAAAATCTTCGGTCCGGGCCCGGCGGATGCCCTGGCGATGGTTCGGGTCGGCCGTGGCAAGGACGAAATTCTCGAGCAGACCGGAAATGTCGTGGCGCTCCGCGGCGTCTCGTTGACGGCGGAGGCAGGCAAGGTCTTCGTCGTCATGGGGTTGTCGGGCTGCGGCAAGTCGACCCTGCTTCGGCTCGTGAACCGGTTGATCGAGCCGACGTCCGGTACCGTTCGGGTCGGCGGTATCGATATGGCGAGCCTATCGAGGGACGAATTGCAGGAATTCCGGCGCCGCCGGGCCGGCATGGTTTTCCAACGCTTCGGCCTGTTTCCGCATCGCACGGTCCTCGAGAACGTTGCCTACGGGCTCGAAATTCAAGAGGTGGCCCCGGCGGCGCGCGACGCCACGGGCCGGGAGTGGACCCGGACCGTCGGCCTCGAGGGGTACGAGACCGCCTATCCGAGCGAGCTATCGGGTGGCATGCAGCAACGCGTGGGCCTTGCCCGGGCGCTCGCCATCGATCCCGAAATTCTCCTTATGGATGAACCCTTTAGCGCGCTCGATCCACTGATCCGCCGGGAAATGCAGGATCAGTTGCTGAAGCTGCAGGCAGGCCTCGGCAAGACCATCCTTTTCGTCACCCACGACCTCGCCGAGGCGGCGATCCTGGGCGACCGGATCGCGGTTGTGCGCGACGGCGCGGTCGAGCAAATCGGTAAACCGGAAGACATCCTAAGGGCGCCGGCGACGGAACATGTCGCGGCTTTCGTCGCTAGTGTCCGGGCAATTCCTTCATGAATGTGAACTTTTCCCGAACGAAACGCGCATTTGCTTGCCGGGGATTCCCAATTTCAGTAGGTTTCCGGGTGTCGATGGAGGGGGAGCCGGAGGACGGGGTGCAGCGAGGGCGCGAAGTTGGCGACGCAGAAAAAGACCAAGGCTAAGAAGTCCCCGGCCAAATCGGGTGCCGCCGCCAAACGGAAGCCGGCGCGAAAGACGCGCGCGAAATCCGCGGCGAAACCGGCCGCCAGCAGGAAGTCCGCCGCCAAAAAACCCGCGGCCCCCGGAAAAACGGCGGCGAAGAAAAAGCCGGCGCGCACCAAGGCCGCCCCGGCGAATAAGCCGGCCCGCCGCAAGACGACGCCGACGCGGAAGCCCGCGAACCGCAGGGCCGAGCCCGCGAAAAAGCCGACGCCGCCCAAGGCACCGCCGCCCAAGAGGCCGCTGCCTCGGGCCAAACCCGACGTCCCGCCCGAGCGGCGCGCCTTCGTGTTCTATCGAACGGTCGAGCCGGTCGATTTGGAAAAACACGGAAACCTCAGCCTGGTTGCAACGCCGACCTACGAGTTCGCCGCGGAGACCAACTCGATCCCGCTCAACGCCGTCGAATTCGCGCCGGCCGCGCGTCACTACCCGATCATCTTCAATCCCGGACTGGAAGGTCTGCCACTCGCGGTGGTTGGAATTCGCGGCCGCGAGAACCTGTTCGTCGAAGCGGACGGGACGTGGGCCGAGGGCTGCTATATGCCGGCATTCGTGCGTCGCTATCCGTTCCTGATGGCGACCAAGAGGGACAGCAACGAGACGACGTTCTGCATCGATGGCCAGGCGCAGCTCCTGGAGAAGGGCGGCAGCCGGCCGTTGTTCGTGAACGGCAAGGCGAGCGACCTGTTGCAGAACGTCGCGCGCTTCTGCACGTCCTATGCGCGCGAACAGAACAATACGAGGGCGTTCGTCGCCGCGCTGAACGAACAGAAACTGCTGATCGAGCGATCCGCCGACATAACTCTGCCGGACGGCAAGAAGGTCGCGATGCGCGGCTTCCGGGTCGTCGATTCGGCGAAACTGCGCGAGCTGCCCGGCGACCTCGTCCAGGATTGGTGGAAGCAGGGCTGGCTCGGCTGGATTTCGTGCCACCTCATCTCGCTGAGCAATTTCGGCCGGCTCTATTACCGCGCGAAGCAGAAAGACGGCGCTTAGTCGTTTCCATCCCCTGCCTCGGCCGAAAGCAACCAGCGAAACAGCAACGTCACGGCGATCGCACCCGCGAACTCGGCCAGCACGAATCCGGCGATGCCGTCGGGCCGGATGCCCGAGAACGTGTCGGTAAAGCCGCGCGCCAGGGTCACCGCGGGGTTGGCGAACGAGGTCGACGACGTAAACCAGTACCCGGCGGATATAAAGAGGCCGACCGCATAGGCCGTCGCCTCCGGCCGGAACCGGATGCAGCCGAGGATCGTCGCGACCAGCCCAAAGGTGGCGACGAACTCCGCGGTTAATTGGCCGGCGCCGGTACGGGCGTGGGTCGAGGGCGTGAGCAGCGGCTCGCCGAACATCACATGCGCCACGATCACGCCGAGGAAGCCGCCGAGCACCTGGCAGGCGACATAGGCGAGCGCCTCGCGCCGGGCGACCGCGCCCTCGATCGTGAAGGCCAGCGTGACCGCCGGATTGAAGTGGGCGCCCGAGATGCCGCCGAAAATCAGGATCAGCACCGCCAGGATGGCGCCGGTCGCGAGCGTGTTGCCGAGCAAGGCGAGTGCCGTGTTCCCACCGGCGAGCGTCTCGCCCATGATGCCCGAGCCCACCACGGTGGCGAGCAGGAAGGCGGTGCCGATGAATTCGGCGACGAGCCGGCGCGGCAGGTCGAAGGGACCGGGCATTCGGGTTATCGGCGTGGCGTTAGGACGGTTCGGTCTAGGCCGACGACTTCGCCCCGCTGCAACAGGCCTCATCGCGCGCCGCGAGTTCGGCCACGGCGCCGACGTCCTTGCCGTAGGCGGTGATCTCGCCGACCGTATGGAAGGCCTCCCAGGCGATGCCCTCGGGGTCGGTCGCCCAGGTCTTGTCGCCGACCGCGTAGCAGCACTCCGCATTCTTCTGGGCGACGATCCGCCGGTTCGCCTTGGTCAAGCGATCGGTCAGGTCGTCCAGGGCCTTGGCGCTGTCGACCTGGATCCCGAGATGGTTGATTCCCGTGGTTCGGGACTCCTTCACCGAGATCGCGAAGTTGACGCAGGGGTCGTCGAGCATCCATTTCGCGTAATCGTCCTTGAGGACGGTGGGGTCGTCGCCGAACAGGGTCGAATAGAATCCGATCGACTCGTCGAGGTCGCTCACCGTGACGTGTACGTGAAGGCGTTTCATGGCCGGACGCTCCAAATGTTGCGCATTTCCACCACCATACCAATTTGGGTGATCCGATGTCGCGTTCAACCAGTGGGCCTGAAAATGACAGCCGGATTACATGCGGCGGCCATCGGCGGTAGAATGGCTCGCATGCGAGAGCGCCCAGACAAGTTGAAGATATTCGTCCTGCTCGTGGCGCTGTTCGTCGCGGTGCCGTCGGCGGCCGACCAGCTGGCGCTCAGGACCGAGGGGACCGTTCCGGCGGCGGCCGGCGAATCCGACCTGCCGTGGTCGTCGGTCGTCCGCGAGCTGCAATTGTCGTTGTTCGATCTCGGCTACTACCAGGGCCCGATCGACGGCCGTCCCAACAGCGAGATGGACGAGGCGATCGATCGCTTCCAGCGCGAGCAGGGGGCGATCGGCGAAGGTTCCGACTGGCCCAACATGCTGGTCCGCATCCAGGCGATCGGCGCCGCGGTCCAGATGAAAAAAGCGCTCAAGAGGGCGCGCGAGGAGCAAATCAAGAAAGCGCGCATCTCGCTCCAGACCAACGCGGCGACCCGCGACTTGGCATGCGAGAAGAAGCTGGCGCCGGCCAATCCGGCCCGCAAGCCGGAGGCCTGCTTCGCCAATCCGACGGTGCGCTGCCTGCTCGACGAAGCGTTGGAGAGTATCCGCGGCGTCAACCGGGCCAAGTTTCGGAACTGGGCGTTGAAGGAGCTGATCCGGGTCGAGGCGCGGCTCGGACTCGACCGCCAGGCGCGCGACAACATGTGCCGGATGAGCGACCCGCGGCTGGTCCTGCTTTCGATGCGCGAGATCGCGGTGATCATGGCGCGCGCCGGACGCCTCGACGATGCCAGCGCGCTCGCCGAAACCATTCCCGACGCCGGCAACCGGGTCCGCGCGTTGGCCGCGATCGCCAGCATCGGGGCCAAGGCCGGCGACCGGGTGGCGACTCGGCTGGCGACCCGCCGGGTGCTGGATCTGCTGGAGGCGCGACCGGATTCGGCCGAACGAACCGACATCGCGGCCCGCATGGCGGTCGAGCTCGAAGCCGCCGGTGAGGCGGAGTTGGCGCGCGAAGCCCTCGCCGAGGCGCGGGACCATGCGCGCTCGGCCGACCCGGGGCGACGTGATGCGGCTCTCGGGCATCTGGCGACGGCGCTGTCGGAGATGGACGATCCCGAGGCGGCGTTCGAGATGATCGAGCGGATCGAGGGCCCGGGCGACCGGCGCTCCGCCATGATCGCGGGATCGGCGGCGTTGGCGCGAGCCGGGAAGGCGCAAGCCGCGCTGGAGCGCGCCACCGCCGTGCCCGACGTGCGCTATCGGGTGCTGGCGCTGTGCGGTGTCGCGGTGGCCCAATACCGGCTCGGCGACAAGGACATATCGCGCCGCGCCCTGGTCCGGGCGCACGACGGAGCGGAGAAGATCGAAAGCTCCTACGCCGCCGATTTCGCCCGCTCGCGGATCGCCGAGGCCGAGGCCGCGGTCGGCAACGTCGAAGCCGCCAAGGAGAGCGCCGAGAAAATCAAGAACCGCGCCCTGAAGGCGCGCACGCTCTGGCGGATCGCCGCCGCGCGCACCGAGGCCGGCGACCTGGAGGTCATGGCGTCGATCGAAAGCGTGGCTGTTCTGGCGACCCGCGAGGTCAAGAGCACGCTCGAGCGGACCAACATTTTGAGCGACGTCGCGATCGCCTTCGCCGCCGGCGGCCGCTCCGAGGAGGCCTGGGAGATGTTCGACCAGGCGATGGCGGCGGCGGCGAAGATACGCACCCGCTGGTGGCGCGCCCGGGCGCTGGCCCGCATCGCGGCGACGCTCGATACCTTGGGGCGCATCGCCAAGCGGCGCTGACGAGGCTTGCCCCGTCGCGGACGTCGGGGGAAAATACCGGAAATCCAGGCAGGGAGAAAACGCCATGAAGATGAAGGCCGCCGTCCTCTATGAGCAGGGCAAGGAACACCCCTTTACCGAGACCAAGCCGCTGGTCGTCGAGGAGCTAGACCTCGATCCGCCCGGCGACGACGAGGTCCTGATCAAGACCGGCGCCGCCGGCCTCTGCCATTCGGACCTGTCGATGATCGCCGGCATCATGGAGCGCAAGGTACCGATGGTGCCGGGCCACGAGGCGGCCGGCGTGGTCATGGAGGTCGGCAAGGACGTGACCCAGTGCAAGGTGGGCGACCACATCGTGATGAGCTTCGTGCCGATCTGCGGCGAGTGCGAGTACTGCATCACCGGGCGGCCGAACCTCTGCATCACCGCGTTCAACGCGCGGGCCACGGGCGCGCTCGTCAACGGCAACCGGCGGCTCTCGCTCGACGGCGAGCCGGTGTATCACACCAACGGCGTCTCGTGCTACGCCGAATACATGGTGGCGTGCCAGGATTCGGTGATCGTCATCGACAAGGACGTGCCGATGGTCGATGCCGCGCTGTTCGGCTGCGCCGTCGTGACCGGGGTCGGCGCCATCGTCAACACCGCGAAGATTTCACCGGGCTCGACGATCGCCGTGGTCGGGCTCGGCGGGGTCGGCTTGTGCGCGGTGTTCGGCGGCGTGCTCGCCGGGGCCGGGCGGATCATCGCCGTCGATATCGCCGACGACAAGCTCGGCCTGGCGCGGCAACTGGGCGCCACCGACACCTTCAACGCCAGCGACGCCGACTGCGTCGACAAGGTCGTCGAGGCGACCAAGGGCGGCGTCGATTACGCCTTCGAGGTCGCCGGCGTGGTCGAGGCGATGCAGACCGCCTATTCGATCACCCGGCGCGGCGGGACGACCGTCACCTCGGGCCTGTCGCACCTGGAGCACAAGTTCGAAATCCCGCACGCCCAGCTCGTGGTCGACGAACGCACGATCAAGGGCAGCTACATGGGAAGCTCGATCGTGCGCCAGGACGTGCCCAAGTTCATCGACCTCTACAGGCAGGGCAAGCTGCCGGTCGACAAGTTGCGCAGCGGCAATATCGGCCTGGCGGACCTCAACCACGGCTTCGACAAGCTCGCCCGCGGCGACGCGGTGCGCCAAATGCTGGTGATGCACGACGAATTCGACGCGTAGCGCGAATTACGGGGACACGATGGCGAAGGTTGTTGCCCATTGGCTCGGCCTCGCCCGTATCGTGTCCCCGTAATTTGGCGCGCC
>JASLSL010000261.1 GCA_030743445.1 Alphaproteobacteria bacterium | reverse complement strand
GCAGGTGATCGTCAAGAAAGCCGCCAGCGCCTTCCACGGCACCAACCTCGCCGCCTATCTGCAGGCCCTCGGCGTCGACACCGTGATCGTCACCGGGGTGACGATGAGCGCCTGCGTGCGCAACACGGTCGAGGACGCGATCGCCGGCGGCTTCCGGCCGATCGTCGTGCGCGAATGCGTCGGCGACCGGATTCTCGGCGCCGTCGAGTGGAATTTGTTCGATATCGACGCCAAGTTCGGCGACGTGGAATCGCTGGACACCGTGCTCGACTACCTGCGCCGCAACGAGCCTTGAGCGCGTTGCGACGCATGGAAGCGCATTTCCTCAATTCTCCAGGGGCCGCCCCGTTCCATGTCCCGAGCTAAAGATTTGCTGCTCCAGGGCGCTCGGTGCGTCGTCGCGGGGGAAGCGAGCAAAGCGGACTCGCTCCTGCAGGAAGCCCTGGTGCTCGACTCCGACGATCCCATGATCTGGTGCGTCTCGGGGAATTTCGCGCTCAATCAAAGGCAGGTCGATCTGGCCGACCAATGTTTCGCCGCGGCGCTCGAACGGGTCGCGGACGATCCGGTGGCCCGTTTCGGCCAAATCGAGGCGACGCTCCTGCGACACGGCTATGCGATCGAAAAAGTGGCAGCGATCGCCCGGACTCTCGATGTTCTTCCCGGAGAACTGGTTTTGTTGTCGCCCCTGATCCGGGGCGACCTGAAGGCGGCGCTGCATATCCTCGAGGAGAGCGCGGCCGGCGATATCTGGAAGCGTTCCGGAATTTTGGCGATCTGTTACCTGGTCACGCGCCATTTTCCGCTGGGGCTCGGCCTTTCCCCCGTGCTGGCGGCATTGCCCAAGCTCGGCCTGGAGGAGCTGCTGGACGCCCTGTTCCTCTGCCACGCCGAGGAATTGTCGCAACATCTTGCGGCGCGAAAGAACGCGATCGCCGTCGTAAATAGCCAAGCCAAGAATGTTTACATGGACTATCCGATTTTCGCCGCGCTCAGGGCGGCGGGGCGCAACGTCGCTTATTTCATGGCGGAGACGGAGGCGAGCCTCGAGTTGGCCAAGCATCGGCTGGACTTGGATGAAACCTTTCTGATCCACGGGCGGAATTTGACCGAGTACGACGCCGCTTTGATACTGTCGACGGCGCCGGACGCCGCCGAATGGTCGCCGAATTCGGTCAAGGTCCTGATTGCCCACGATATGAGTGGACATCCCCGGGTCGCCGACATGGACGACGCGCCGTTCGAGGCGATTCCAAACTACGGCGCCTTCGACTACTACCTATGTGCCAACGAAACGATGCTGGAGGATTTGCAGGCCTTCATACCCGAAAACGACAGGGCCCTCGCCCGGACCGGCACGCAACCCGTCGCCCTCCCGGTGCGCGAGCAAAGATGCCTGATCCGCAGCGGTTATCCCAAGCTCGACAACAACCTCGCCGAGTTCGCCCGTATCCGTGCAAGCGACGCGCGTCCGGCCATTTTGTTCTTGCCGACCGATTTCGATTTATACGACCACGGCGTCGTGCCGGCGCACGGCGCTTCGATCGTCGGCCGCTTGCTCGATCGCTTTCCGGATTTCGACGTGGTCTTCCGGCCGCACCCCAACAACCTGAAAAACAGACCGGCCGAGCTCGATCGGCTGAAGGATGAATTCGCCGAAAATAAAAGCTTCGTGTTCGATGACGAGCCGGATTATATGCCGCATTGGGCGCGTGCGGTGGTGATGGTTTCTGATTTTTCAGGAGGTGCGTTGACCTTCGCATGCACGACCTTGCGGCCGGTCGTGTTCTATTCGCCTGATGACGAGGCGTTCGTCACCAATACGAAGGGCGGAATATTGCCGTTTCGCGACAGTATCGGAACGGTGGTGAAGGATGTCGAAGCGCTTGTTTCGGCGGTTGGAGAGGCGATAGAAAAGGGCGACGATTGGCGGAACCGCATTGCCGACTTTCGCGACAGGAACATTTTCAACGTGGGTCGATCCGCGGATTACATCGCAAAATCGGTGGACGATATGATCCAAGGCCGAGAGCGCGACGACTGGGTTTGTTTTTGAGGTGTCGGTTGCGTATATCCACACCGCCCGGCAGCGATTTGCCCGCGTGATGGCGCTGAATCAGAGGACAGAAGCATGACCGTGAAGAAGGTGGCGATCCTGAGCCCGGGCGACATGGGCAGCAATTGCGGCCGGGCGTTCGCCAAGGCCGGTTTCCGTATCGCGACCTGCCTTGCGGGCCGTAGCGAGCGCACGCGCGAGCTCGCCGAGCTTGCCGGGTTCGAAGTCATGCCGTCGCTCGAGGCGGTGGTGGCGGAGGCCGATTTGATCCTCTCGATCCTGCCGCCGGCGATGGCCCTGGAACAGGCGGCGGTGGTCGCCGACGCGATGATCGCGGCGGGGTCGACCCCACCCTATGCCGACTGCAACGCGATCTCGCCCAAGACCGCGGTCGCGGTCGGCGAGGAGATCGCGCGCGCCGGAGCACCCTATATCGACGCCGGGATCATCGGCCGTGCCCCCTACAAGACCAAGGCGGCGACCCGGTTCTACGTCAGCGGCCCGGATACGTCTGCATTGGAGGCGCTCGACGGCGCAGGGATTTCGGTGCGCAATCTGGGAACCGAGGTCGGCCGCGCCTCGGCGATAAAGATGGCCTATGCGGCGATCACCAAGGGGCGCTGGACGCTGCAGGCGGCGGCGCTGTTGACGGCGCAGCGCTGGAACCTGACCGAGCCCTATCTCGCCGAGGTGGAGGAAAGCCAGCCGGCGACCTTCGCCGACATGAACCGGATGGTGCCGCGGCTGCCGCTCGATGCCGGGCGCTGGATCGGCGAGATGCAGGAGATCGCCGCGACCTTCGAACAGGCCGGGGTGTCGCCCGGGTTCCACCAGGGGGCGACCGAGATCATGGAACTGTTGGCGGAGACCTCGATCGCCGAGGAAACCCGCGAGACCGTGGACGAAAGCCGGACGCTGGAGGAAGCGCTCGAAATCATCGGCGCGACCCTGCGCGCCAAGGCGACGGAGTAGTTAATTAAATAGTCGTCATTCCCGTCCCCCCACCCTAACCCTCCCCCTCAAGGGGGGAGGGGACAAGTAGTGCAAGTCAAAACTAATGTCCCCCCTCCTCGATGAGGGAGGAGGTTAGGGGGAGGGGAGGGGATGAGTAGTGCGGCCAGAAAAAAATTCCCCCCTCCCCGACGAGGGAGGGGGTTAGGGGGAGGGGGTCCGAGTGAGAGTCCCCTCATGCTTCGATCGGCTCAGCATGAGGAGCTTCAACTGAGAATTTCCGCGGCGTATGCCACCATGGGAAACGCGCTGCGCCGTCCGGAACGACATTTGGTGGGCTGGCGGGAGCTTAGCGCGTCGTCAGGCGGCGGCGCGCGGTTTCGATCTTTTCCATGCAGGTCTGGGCCGGCATGCCGGCGGCCTTGCAGCGCGCCACGATGCGATCGGTCTGGGACGCGACGGCCTGCTTGGCGGTGGTCTGGTTCATCAGGGCGTTGCATTGCCTGCGCGGAATGCGGTTGCGCAGGCAGTGGGCCCGGACCTGGGTCGTCACGCTCTTGTCGGCGACGGCCAGGCTCTGCTTGACCAGGCGCTGGCACTTGGCATTGCCGATCCCCCTGAGCCGGCACTTCGCCATCATCGTCCGCACGTCGTCGGCCCGCGACTTGGCCCGGCCGAAATACTTGGTCTGGCACTCGCCGGGCGACATGCCGCGCGCCTGGCAGGCCTGCATCACGCGCGTGTATTGCTTCAGTTTCTTGCCGCTCGGCAGTTCCAAGGCGGCGGTCAGCGTCGGTATCGCGACCGACAGAACCAACGCCGCGAGAACCGGCAGAGTGAGCTTTTTGCCTAGGCGGACTATAATGCTAATCAATTGAAACATAACGATTTTACCTCCGGGTCCTCGAAAATCCTCATCCATTGTCTAGAAACAGCAATTCCCGTACCAAATCCGCTCGATAATGCCGTCTCGGGTTCCGAGAGGACAGGCCGACTGCAACCTGCTAGCCTCACCGGGGCGCATGGCGATATATGTTATGAGGCGCGGGTGCCGAGACATGCCTTGGCGCCCGGCGGATTGGCCGACCTCCATGAAACAGCCTGGCTTCGCCCTATTCACGTGCCCGAGAAAAGCCCACCACCTCTCCCCGACAGTGAAGATGCGCCCGGCTGGGCGCTGTTCCTCGACGTCGACGGAACCTTGCTGCAAATCGCCGAAACCCCGGGGGCGGTCGAGGTGAGCGCGCGCCTCCGCGACCTACTCGAGCGGCTCGAGCCGGCGCTCGGCGGGGCGCTGGCGCTCATCAGCGGTCGCTCGATCGCCAACCTCGACCGCCTGTTCGGATCGCTCGGGCTGGCGGTCGCGGGACAGCACGGCATGGAGCGCCGGGACGCCGCGGGCGGCATGCACCATGCCGAGGACGACGGCGTCCTGGAGAGTTTGCGCGGCCCGCTCGAAGCCTTCGCCGAGGTGCATCCCGGCGTCGTCCTCGAGGACAAGGGCAGGTCGATGGGGCTGCACTACCGCCAAGCGCCCGAGGCCGAGAACGCGGCCCGCGCCTTCATCCGGCAGTTCGCAGAGAAGCGCGACGACGTCAACATCCTCGACGGTCGCATGATCTTCGATATCAAGCCGGCCCATGTCGACAAGGGCACCGCGATCGCCACCTTCATGCTGGCCCCGCCCTTCGCCGGGTGCCGGCCGGTCTTCATCGGCGACGACGCGACCGACGAGCAGGGCTTTCCCGTGGTCAACGAGATGGACGGCATCTCGGTGCGGGTCGGCGACGGGGCCGAGACGGCCGCGACCTATCGGCTCATGGGCGTCGATGCGGTGCTCGACTGGCTGACCGGCGTCGCCGATGCACTGGACGCAGCGGGGGAGGGGGCGGCATGAGCGACCTCAACCTCGCTGTGATCGGCAATTGCAGCTTTAGCGCGCTGTTGGACAAACGGGCGCGGATCGTCTGGTCGTGCCTGCCGCGCTTCGACGGCGACCCGGTGTTCTGCGCGCTGCTCAACGACCGTGGCGAGGACGGCGGCGGGTTCTACGAGGTCGCGCTCGGTGGCCTCGCCCGCAGCGAACAGTTCTACCAGCGCAATTCCGCCGTCGTCGTCACCAGGCTCTACGACGAGGACGGCGGCGCCATCGAGATCAACGATTTCGCGCCGCGCTTCAAGTTGTTTGGCCGTGTGTTCCGGCCGACCATGTTGGTGCGCCAGGTCAAGCCGATCGAGGGCACGCCGCGGATCTGCATCCGCGTCCGGCCGGTCTGCAACAACGGGCGCGAGCATCCGGACACGACCCGGGGCTCGAACCACATCCGCTTCGTGATGCCCGACCTCACCCTGCGGCTGACGACCGATGCGCCGGTCACCTACGTGCAGGAGGAAACGCCGTTCATCCTCGAGCGGCCGGTGACCCTGATCCTCGGTCCCGACGAGAGCCTGACCGAGTCGGTCGCGGAATCGGGCCGCGACTTTCTCGAGAAGACCGACGATTACTGGAAGGAATGGTGCCGCTATCTGGCGCTGCCGTTCGAGTGGCAGGACGCTGTGGTGCGCGCGGCGATCACGCTGAAGCTCAGCAATTTCGAGGAAACCGGCGCGATCATCGCGGCGATGACGACCTCGATCCCCGAGGCGCCCGGGACCGAGCGCAACTGGGACTACCGGTATTGCTGGCTGCGCGATTCCCTGTTCGTGGTGCATGCGCTGAACCGGCTCGGCGTGACCCGCACGATGGAAGGCTATCTCAGTTATATCACCAACATCGTCGCCGGGATCGACGGCCGCCTGCAGCCGGTCTACGGCATCGCCCACGAGCGGCGGTTCGACGAGATCGAGTTGCCGGCGCTTGCCGGCTATCGCGGCATGCGCCCGGTGCGCGCCGGCAACAACGCCTATAGCCAAATCCAGAACGACGGCTATGGCAGCGTCGTGCTCGCCTGCGCCCAGAGCTTCTTCGACAGCCGCCTGACGCGGCCCGGCGACACCTCGTTGTTCCAGCGTCTCGAGCACCTCGGCGAGCACGCGATCGGGCTGTGGGACCAGCCGGACGCCGGTATGTGGGAGTTCCGCACCCGCGAGAACGTGCACACCTTCTCGGCCGTCATGTGCTGGGCGGCGTGCGATCGGCTGGCCCGGATCGCGGCACGGCTCGGCCTCGGCGAGCGCGAGGCCCACTGGCGGAAACATGCCGAGCAGATCCACGCAAAGGTCCTGAAGCGCGCGTGGAACGACGAGCTCGGCAGCTTCGTCGCGAGCTTCGACGGCGACGATGTCGATGCCTGCCTTCTACTGCTGCCGGAACTCGGCTTCGTCGCCGCCGACGACCCGAAATTCCTCGGCACGCTGGCGGTGGTCGAACGGCGGCTTCGGCGCGGCGATTACATGTTCCGGTACGACGCGCCCGACGACTTCGGCGCGCCCGAGACCGCGTTCAACGTCTGTACCTTCTGGTATATCGACGCCCTGGCCGCGGTCGGACGGGTCGAGGAGGCCCGCGCGCTGTTCGAGAACATGTTGGCGCGGCGCAACCCGATGGGCCTGCTGTCGGAGGATCTCGACCCTGCGACCGGCGAGCTGTGGGGCAACTTCCCGCAGACCTATTCGATGGTCGGGCTGATCAACTCGGCGATGCGGCTCTCGAAGCCGTGGGAGGAGGCGTTTTGACCCGACTCGTCGTGGTGTCGAACCGGGTCGCGCGGACCCGGCGCGCCAGTTCGGGGGGCGAGGGCGGCCTGTCGGTCGGGGTGCTTTCGGCCTTGCGCGAGGTCGGCGGTATCTGGTTCGGATGGAGCGGCGAGACGGTCGAGGGCGAGCCGAGAAAGACCGAGATCGCCACGGCCGGCAGGATCACTTTCGCCACCGTCGACCTCGGCGAGAAGGATTACGAGGAATACTATTACGGCTACGCCAACCGCACGCTCTGGCCGCTGTTCCACTACCGCCCCGGGTTGACGGAATTCCATCGCCACTATTTCACCGGCTACGAGCGGGTCAACGCGCTGTTCGCCAGCCGCCTGCTGCCGCTCTTGAAACCGGACGATCTGATATGGGTGCACGATTTCCACCTGATCCCGATGGCGGCCCAACTGCGCCAGGCCGGTTGCTCCCAGCGGTTAGGGTTCTTCCTGCATATTCCGTGGCCGACGTTACCGGTGTTCCTGGCTCTGCCGAACCACCTCGAGATCGTGCGCGCGCTGTGCCAGTACGACCTGGTCGGCTTCCAGACCCAGGACTATGTCGACGCGTTCTGCGACTACATCTTGCACGAGGCCGGCGGCAACGTGCGCGAGGACGGCCGGATTTACGCGTTTGGGCGCAGCTTCAAGGTCGGCGCCTTTCCGATCGGCATCGATACCGGGACGATCGCCGCATTCGCGCGCAAGGCCGGGGACTCGCGCCAAACCAAGCGTCTCAAGGAGAGCCTCAACGGGCGCGAGCTGATCCTCGGCGTCGACCGCCTGGACTATTCCAAGGGCCTGGTCCAGCGCATGGACGCCTACGCCCATTTGCTGGAGAACTACCCCGAAAACCGCGGCCACGTCGTGATGCTGCAGATTACCCCGCCGTCGCGCACCGATGTGCCGGAGTACGTCGAGATTCGCCACGAGCTCGAGGCCGCCGCCGGCCACGTCAATGGGACCTACGCCGAATACGATTGGGTGCCGACGCGCTACATCAACCGCGGCTACAACCGGCGCACCCTCGCCGGGTTCTACCGCATCAGCCGGGTCGGCCTGGTGACGCCACTGCGCGATGGGATGAATCTGGTCGCCAAGGAGTTCGTCGCGGCGCAGTCGAGACGCGATCCGGGGGTCCTGGTATTGTCCCGATTCGCGGGTTCGGCGCGCGAATTGGACGGTGCGGTGATCGTCAACCCCTACGATGTGGAAGGGGTCGGCGAAAGCCTGCAAAAGGCCCTCGTCATGCCCCTGGAGGAACGCCGAGAACGCTGGTCGACGATGTATAACCACTTGAAAGACAATGACGTTACGGCGTGGCGGAAAGGCTACCTCGACGCCCTCGTGGAGGCCGCGCCGGGCCGCTGACGACAGCGCCTGGGGTGAAACGAACCGCGCCTTGATCCATGTCATGGCGGATTTGTGATATAGTGATTACCAATCACCTAATCGACCATGCGGCTATGGAAGCGCGTGGTTGCGCGCAGTGGGAAACCGAGGCCAAGGAGTACCTCTCTGCTGCACGAAATTCCACCCGGTGGAACCGTGTACCGGGTCTGGGGTGGGAGAGAACGACAAACACTGCAGGGCAGTTCTGTAGCCGCACCTTCCCTCATCGGCTCGGTCGCCGAGTTGGCGCCGCAGCCGTTTTTTTCACCCTGTCGGCAACAAGGTCAGCGGCAGGGCAGCGAAGCGTAATAGCGCGCCAAGGCATATAGGTTCATGTCGTTCAGGGTCTGGCCCTGCGAATCCATCATCGAGTGGTAGCGCGCTTCCTCGTCGCCGTATCCCAATCCCCGCCCGGCGTCGCGGAAGAAGGCGAGCTGCTTGACGAGATAGGACTGCTTTTGGCCCGCCAGGTTCGGAACCCTGCCCAATGGGCTGATGCCTTTGTGGCCATGGCACACCGTGCATCGCGTTGCGACGCGGGGCATCGGCAAAACAACACTGGTGCCTGCACCGCAGGACAGGATCGAGTAGTGGATGGCGAAGGCCTCGATTTCGGCGTCGCCCATCGGCTCGGCCATGGTTTCCATCTTCGGATGGCGGCGGCCGCCGAGCCCGCTCTTGCCGAAGTCTCCTTTCGCCGCTGTGCGGAAATTCTTGAGCTGCTGCGCCAGGTAGCGCCATTTCTGGCCGGCGAGATTTGGCACCGTCGTATGGGGGCTGATGCCGTCGACGCCGTGACACTTGGCGCAAGGCAGGGCGAGCTTGGGCAGTTCCCGCGCTTGCGTGCCCGGCGGCGTGGCCGTCCAGGCAAGTCCGACGATCAATAGTACCGCCAGTCGCGCGATCATGCCTGGGCTGTTCCGATCATCCGGCGCTTCCTTTGCTTCTGTGCCATATGACGTATTATCGCCCACCGATGGAGAAACGAAACGCCCGAAAGACGCTCTTTACCTGTTGCGGCACCCATGTGCTGCACGACGGGTTGGCCGACATCATCTATGTGCTGCTGCCGGTTTTGGCGCAGACCTTCAATCTCAATTTCGCCCAGGTCGGCCTGATCCGCGGCGCGCACCGGGCGGCGCTGACGCTGTTCCAGATCCCGGCCGGCCTGCTCGCCGAGCGGCTCGGCGAACGCAACCTGCTGGCGATCGGGACCCTGATCTCGGGCCTCGCCTTCATCTGGCTCGGCGTCGCCGGCGGGTTCCTGGCCGTGCTGGCGAGCCTGTTCTTCGCCGGGCTCGGCGGGGCGTTCCAGCATCCGCTCTGCTCCTCGATCGTGTCCTCGGCTTATGCCGGCGGCGGGCGGCGCGCCGCCCTCGGCACCTATAATTTCTCCGGCGACCTCGGCAAGTTCATTTTCGCCGGGGTTACCAGCCTGGTGATCGCCGGCGGCTTCGCCTGGCAGCGCCCGGTGATCGGCTTCGGCGTGCTGGCGGTCGTCTCGGCGGTCGCCATCGTGGTCGCGTTCACCATTATCGGCGCCGGCGGCCGGCCGGAGCCGAGGGGGCACGATGACGACGCGCCGAAGGTCACCGGCTGGGGCATCCGCAATCCAGTCGGGTTCTCCGCACTCTGCGGCATCATGATAGTCGACAACACGACCCGCAACGGGCTCCTGACGTTCATCGCCTTCCTGCTGATCGCCAAGGGCGTGCCCGAGAAGCTGGCGGTCACCGCGATCCCGGTGATCCTGATCGGCGGTATGGTCGGCAAGCTCGCCTGCGGGTTCCTCGCCGAGCGCATCGGTATCATCCGCACCGTCGTCATTACCGAGGTCGCGACCGGGATCGGCATCTTCCTGGTCCTGCTGTTGCCGAACCTCGCCGCCTACGCGATCCTGCCGATCATCGGCGTCGCCCTGAACGGCACCTCCTCGGTGCTCTACGGCACGGTCGGCGACCTGGTCGAGTCCGAGCGCCAGTCGCGGGTCTTCGGCCTGTTTTACACGCTCGGCACTCTCTCGGGCATCCTCGCACCACTCGCCTATGGCGCGCTCGGCGACGTGATCGGCATCGAGGCGGCGATCACCGTCGCGGCCTTCGTGGTCTTTCTTGCCATCCCGCTCTGCCTGGTGCTGCGCCCGGCGGTCCATGCCGCCGCCGCCGCGGGCGATTAGGCGCGGTTAGGAGGGGAACCCGACATGAAGATCAAATCCGTCACCGCGACCTGGCTGCACGTGCCGATCGAGCAGCAGCAGCAGCACACCTCCGACTTCGGGCCGACGCGGAGCTTCGACTCGACCCTGGTCCGGATCGAGACCGAGGACGGCATCGCCGGCTATGGCGAGGCCAAGGCGTCGGTCGGCAGTGCGGGCAACAACGCGACGGTGACGGCGCTGATCCAGCACGAGCTCGGGCCGCAGCTCGTCGGCGAGGACCCGCGCGACATCTCGCGGCTGTGGGACGTGATGTACAACGGCAGCCGCGCCCACTTCGCGATCGAGCGCGGCCGGGTGTTTCCCGCCCTCGGCCGGCGCGGGATCACCATATCCGGCATCAGCGCCATCGACATGGCGCTCTGGGACATCCTCGGCAAGTCGCTCGGCGTGCCGGTTTGGCGGCTCTTGGGCGGGCGGCGTCAGGAACGCATGCCGGCCTATGCCTCGGGCGGCTGGGCGCCGACCGCCGGTATCGTCGAGGAGCTGCAGTCGTTCCTAGAGCGCGGCGGCTTCAAGGCGGTGAAGATGCGAGTCGGTGCGGGCGACGGCACGCTGGCCCATTCGATCGAGCGGGTGCGGACCGCGCGCGACGGGCTCGGCCCGGATGTCGACATCATGTGCGACGCCCACGGCACCTTCAGCGTCGCCGAGGCCAAGCGCTTCTGCCGCAGCGTTGCCGCGTGCGATATCGGCTGGCTCGAGGAGCCGGTGGTCGCCGACGACAAGCCGGGCATGGCCGAGGTCCGGGCCTCGACCGACGTGCCGATCGCGACCGGCGAGAGCGAGTTCACCCGCTTCGCCTTCCGCGATCTCGCCGAGCTACGCGCCTGCGACGTGTTCCAGCCGGACCTCTCGATCTGCGGCGGCGTGACCGAGGCGATGCGCATCGAGGCGATCGCCAGCGCCCACCAAATCCGCTTCGCGCCGCATCTCTGGGGCGGGGCGATGACCTTCGCCGCGGGGCTGCACGTCGCCGCCGTGGCCTCGACCGGCTTCATCATAGAGTACTCGCTCGGCGCCAACCCGATGCTGCACGAGCTCGCGGTCGAGGACTTCCCCGTCACCGACGGCACGATCGAAATCCCCGACCGCCCGGGCCTCGGCGTGACCATCGACGAGGGCTTCGTGGAGAAGTACCGGGTCGAGGGTTAGCTGTATCCCCCTCACCCGGCCGCTGCGCGGCCACCCTCTCCCGCGAGGGGAGAGGGTTAGTAGTGCCGAGCTCGATGCAAGGCCCCTCTCCCCTCGCGGGAGAGGGAGGGGCCCGCCGCGAAGCGGTGGGAGGGTGAGGGGGCTACCCCACCCTGCGATCCAAGAAATCCAACAACGCTGCGGCGCATTCGAGCGCGTGCGAGCAGGCGATGCCGTGCCGGGCCCGGGGCAGCACCTGCATCTCGGAGCCTTCGATCAGGCCATGGATTTCCGCCGCCATCTCGACGGGGAGG
>JASLSL010000260.1 GCA_030743445.1 Alphaproteobacteria bacterium | reverse complement strand
CGGCGCCGATGCCGGCCTTGAGGCCCGCCGCCGCGACCTCGGGATCGGAGATCAAGGCGAAGGCGGCGTTCTCCAACCCGGCCTCGACCATCGCCTGCAACAGCGCCGGGCTGTCGCCGTAGGACCCGCCGCCCGGGTTGTCGCTGAAGTCGGCCAAAACGAACGGCTTTTCGCCGCCCCCGACCTTTCGGATATACGCCAGCGCGTCTTCCGGCGACCAATTCTCGATCGTTCGGTCGGCTCGCGTCTCCCAACCGTAATCGGCGATCTCCTGGGCTATCTCGGCAGCGCGATCCGATTGGCTCTCGTGGCTCACCGTTACCGACGGCCCGGCCTCCTCGATATCCGCCCAAGGGAATCCGCCGTTGACCGACACCACGTGGATGCCCGGCTCTTGCTCGTAGGCGCGCGCCCGGCGCAGGGCTTCGGTCATCGGTCCCTCGAAGGTGGTGCGGCCATGGTCGAACCCGTCGAGCTGCTCGCGCCGCGCCAACACCGTCTCCAGCCCGCCGACCTCGCCGGTCATCATCCGCTGCAACAACTCGGCCGCCTGCTCGCCGCGGTCGTACATGTCGACATGCGGATAGGTGCGATAGGTCACCAGTGCGTTGGCGTTGGCCGCCATGCGTTCGGTGACGTTGGCGTGGAGGTCGAGGGTCGCAACTATCGGCACGTCCGGGCCAATCCGGTCACGGATGCGCTGCAACAACTCGCCCTCGCCATCGTCGGTGGTCTCGGTCACCATGGCGCCATGCAGCGCCAGCACGATGCCGTCGAACGGGCCGTCGAATCCGCAGGCGTCGATGATGAAATGGCATAGCGTCTCCCAGGCGTCCTTGGTGACCTTGCCCGATGGCGTCGCGTTGCCGACTACCGGGTGTAGCAAATCCCAGCCGTACTTCTCGGCCACGTCGAGCACCGCGCCGACCTCGCTGTTGGTACCGCGCATGCGTTCCGGCACCTCGTCGCGGGTATAGAGCGCGCGGGTGCGATAGGCCTCGGTATCGGTCGGCAGTTTGCTGAAGGTGTTGGTTTCGTGGCTGATCTGGCCGGTCAACACGCGATAGGTCATTGTTTGAGCTTCTCCAAGTCGGGGATCGGCCGCGCCAGGTCAGGCACGGTCTGGAACAGGCGCTCCAGCGCCGCCGCGACGCCGAGCACGAACTTGTCCGAATGGCGCCGCGGGCCGACGACCTGCAGCCCCAAGGGCGTGCCGGTATGGTCGAGCCCCATCGGGATCAGCGTGACCGGATGACCGGTCAGGGTGATGCCAGAGGAGATCGCCAGCCACTCGATGTAGTTCTCGGTCTTCTTGCCGTTGATCTCGTCGCAGTAAAGTTGCTCGACCGGGAAGGGCGGCACCGAATTGCCCGGGCACAACAGCACGTCGACGTCGTCGAAGAAGGTCTGGAACTCGCGGTAGAGCCGGGTCTGCTCCTTGTTCGCCCAGGCGATCTGCGCGGACGTCATCGCGAGTCCGGCCTCGACGTTGGACAGCACGTTGGGTCCCAACAGGTCGCGCTGGTTGTCGTAGCGCTCCTTCTGTGCGGCGATGAAGTGGACACCGCGGATGATCCAGAAGACCTCGATCGCGGTTTTCAGGTCCGGATCCCTCTGACTGCAGGATCTGAAGGCGTTCGCGACCTTGTCGATGCGTTCCTCGAAGATGCGGCGGATGTCGTTGTCGATTGGCGCGAAGCCAAGGTCGGCGGAGTATGCGACGTTGAGGGTCGAGAGATCGATCTCCTCGACCTCGCGGAACCCGGCGGCGTCGACCGGGCCCGAGAGGGGATCGATCGTATGGTCGCCGGCCATCGCCGAGAGCATCAGCGAGGTATCGGCGACCGTGCGCGCCATCGGGCCCTGCACGTTGTAGGTCGTATATCCGATCCCGCGCCGGTCGGACGGTACCAAACCCGTGGTGCCGCGGTGCGATGTCACGCCGCAAAACGAGGCGGGGGTGCGCAGGCTGCCGCCGGTATCGGAGCCGGTGCAGATCGGCACCATGCCGCAAGCGAGTGCCACCGCCGAGCCGCCCGACGAGCCACCGCAGATGCGCGCCGGGTCGAACGGATTGCCGGTGGCGCCATAGACCGGGTTGTTGGTGTTGGCGCCGGCGCCGAACTCGGGTGTATTGGTCTTGGCCAGCACGATGGCACCTGCCTGGCGCAGGGCGGCGACGATCCGCTCGTCTTTGTCCGGCACGTTGTCCCGGTAGATTGGCGAGCCGAAGGTGGTGAGCACGCCCTCGGTGACGTTGAGGTCCTTGACGCCCAAGGGCAGGCCGTGAAGCGCACCAAGCTCGTCGCCCGCGTTCACCGCTTTCTCGGCCGTCTTGGCCTCTTCGCGCGCCCGTTCGAAGCAACGTGCGACCATGGCGTTAACCGCGCCGTCGACCGCCTCGATCCGCTCGATGCAGGACTCCAGCAGCTCGACCGGCGACAACTCCTTGGCGCCGATCAGCCGTCGCGCTTCGACGGCGGTCAAATCGCAAGGTTGGGTCATGGCTTCAGCGGCTCCAAATCGGGGATCGGACGGGCGAGGTCCGGCTTGTCGGCGAAATAGCGCTCCAGCGCCCGCGCCACGCCGAGGGTGAACATATCGCCGTTCTTCGGGCCGCAGACCTGCAGGCCGAAGGGTGCTCCGGTGTGGTCGTAGCCGCAGGGGATCGCCGCCGCCGGATGCCCGGTCAGGGTGATCGCCGAGGTGATGGTCGAGGCGTGCAGGTAGTTCTTCATCGGCATGCCGTTGATCTCGGTGACGTTGCGCTGCTCGACCGCGGTCGGTGTCACGGCCTGGCCCGGCGTGATCAGCACGTCGATGTCCTGGAAGTATTCCTGGAAGGCGCGATAGAGCCGAGTGTGCTCGCCGTAGGCCCAGCCGATCTCCTCGGCCGTCATCGCCAGCCCGGCCTCGACGTTGCTCACGATGTTGGGGCCGAGCTGGTCCCTGTGTTTCTCGTAGCGTTCCAAGTGGTTGGCGAGGAATAACACGCCGCGCAGAATCCAGAAGACGTCGTTCGCCGTCTCCAGGTCCGGCTGGCGTTCCTCGCAGCTTGCGAAGACGCCGCGGAATTGCGCCAAGCGGTCCTCGAAGGTCTTGCGGATGCCGTCGTCCACCGGCGCCGAGCCGAAATCGACCGAGACCGCGACGCGCAGCCGGCTCAGATCGACCTCGGGCAGGACCCGGTAGTCGTCCCTATCGATGTTGTAGGACAGCGGATCGCAGCCGTCGCTGCCGACTATCGTCTGGAGGAAGAGCGCCGTGTCCGCCGCGTCCCGCGCCATTGGCCCCTGGACGCTCGAGGTTGTCAGGCCGACCGCTCGCTTGTCGGACGGCACCAGTCCCGCCGTCGGCCGCAGCGCGGTAATGCCGCAGAACGTCGCCGGCTTGCGCAGGCTGCCGCCGCTGTCGGAACCCTGGGCGAGCGGCATCATCCCGGTCGCCAGCGCCACCGCCGCGCCGCCCGAGGAGCCGCCGCAGGCGCGGGCCACGTCGAACGGGTTGCGGGTGTAACCGTAGACTTCGTTGGTCGTAGTGTTGCCGCCGGCGCCGAATTCCGGCGTGTTGGTCTTGGCCAGTACGATGGCGCCGGCCTCGCGCAGCACCCGGACCAGGCGCTCGTCCCGGTTCGGAACGTGGTCCTTGTAGAGCGGCGAGCCGTAGGTGGTGCGCAGTCCCTCGGTGTCGTTCAAATCCTTGATCCCGACCGGCAGGCCGAAGAGCGGCGGCAATTCATCACCCTTGACCAGGCGTTCGGTCATAGCGCGGGCTTCCTCGCGCGCCCGGTCGTAGCAGGTGGCGACGACCGCGTTGAGCACCGGATTCACCATCTCGATGCGGGCGATGCAGGATTCAACGAGCTCGATCGGCGACAGCCGCTTGCGCCCGATCAGGCGCCGCATCTCGACGGCGGTAAGGTCACAGGGTTCGGTCATGCTGCTTTCAATTTCTCGATATCCGGCACCGGCCGCGCCAGTTCCGCATTTCCTTGGAACAGCTCTTCCAACGCCTTGGCCACACCGATAACGAAACGGTCGGTGTGGTACCTGCCGACGATCTGCAACCCGAACGGGGTGCCGGTCGGCTCCAAGCCGCAGGGCAGCGCCGTGACTGGGTTGCCGGGGATGGTCAATGCCCAAGTCAGCGCTACCCACTGGATGTAATTGTCCATCTTCTCGCCGTTGATTTCTTCCGGGTACCACTGGTCGGTCGGGAACGGCGGGACGCCGACGCAGGGGCAGATCAGGATATCGACATCGTCGAAGAAATGCTGCATCCGGCGGTAGATTTCGGTCTGCTCCTGGTGGGCCCAGGAAATGTCGCTCGCCGTCATCTCGAGCGCCGCCTCGTAATTCGAAATCACGTTGGGGCCGAGCTTGTCCTTGCTGTTCTCGTAGCGCTCCTTGTGGCGGGCGATGAACAGTTGGCCGCGTAGCGCCCAGTTGACCTTCTCGACGGTGGCGAGGTCCGGGTCCTTGTCGATCGCTTTCTTGAAGGCCGATCCGAACAGCGCCGTGCGCTCCCGGAACGTCTTGCGGTGGCCGTTGTCGACGGGACAGAAGCCGAGGTCCTCGGAGAACGCGACGCGGAGCTTGCTGAGGTCGACCGGTTCGATCGATGCGTAGTCGGCCGGGTCGCGCGGGAAGGCGAGTTGGTCGTCGAAATCGTAGGGCACCATCGCCGAGAGCATCAGCACCATGTCCTCGACGCTGCGCGCCATCGGGCCCTCGATCGCGAAGTTGGTGTAGCCGACCTGGCGCCGTCCCGATGGCACCAAGCCCGGGGTTCCGCGGTGCGCGGTGACGCCGTTGATCGCCGCCGGCACGCGCAAGCTGCCGCCGGAATCGTTGCCGGTCGCAAGCGGCATCATGTTGGTCGCCAGCGCGACACCCGAGCCGCCCGACGAGCCGCCGCAGATGCGCTTCGGATCGAACGGGTTGCCGGTGGCGCCAAACACCGCGTTGCGAGTGTTGGCGCCGGCGCCGAATTCCGGCGTGTTGGTCTTGCAAAAGATGTTGGCGCCGGCCTCGCGCAATCGCGCGATCACCGGGCCGTCCTGGTTCGAGATGTAATCCTCGTACAACAGCGAGCCGAAGGTGGTGCGCATGCCGGCCACCTCCTGCAAATCCTTGATCCCCATCGGCAGGCCGTGCAGTGCACCCAACTCCTCGCCCGCCATCACCGCCTTCTCCTGTTCTTTGGCGGTCTTGCGCGCGTTCTCGTAATCGGTCGTGACGACCGCGTTGACCGCCGGGTTGACCGCCTCGATGCGGGCAATGCAGGAGTCCAGCAGCTCCAGCGGCGAGAGCTCCTTGGTGCCGATCAGGCGCCGCGCTCTGGTCGCGGAAAGATCGCAGGGTTCGGTCATCGCGTTATCCTTTCGTTGCCGCCGGCACTGGGGGCGAGGTCGCGGGGTCGCCGAGGTCCCAATAGACGCCCGCCATGATCGCCATCGCCTCGCGGGTGACGCTTTTTAGAATATGTTCGTTCGGCGCGTGCTGCGAGCATCCGACATAGGAATGCGGGATCCAGCAGAGCGGCAGCCCAAGCGTATCCTGGAAAATGTAGTTGCAGATCGAGCCGCCGGAATTCGGCATCTTGACCGTCTTCTCACCAGTGGTGCGGGTGATCGCCTCTGCGATATAGCTCGGCCATGGATGATCGGGGTCGGTGCGCGAGGCCTTGAAGAGGCCGGTATTGCCTTCCGGCGGCGGCATCACCTTGACCATGCCGAAGCCGTTCTCGTCGAGGTGCTTTTGGATCGCATCGGTGAACCGCTCGTAATCCGAGCCGACAACGAAACGAATTTGGCAATGCGCCCAGGCCTTTGGCGGAACCGCATTAACCGGCCGGTCCGGATTTCCGACCTTGAACGCCAGCACCTCGAAGGTGTTCCAACCATAGACCTTCTCCGGGCCGGTCAGGCCCGGCTCGCCCCACCATTCGTCGATCTCCGGCGCGTCGTCGCCGGCCTTGCGCTCGACGTCGCGCAACGCGACCCGCACCGAGTTCGGAATCGGTTCCGGCAGCAGGTCCTTGACCAGGATCTGGCCGCGCTCGGAGACGATGGTCGAGATCGCATGAGTCAGGATGATGCCCGGGTTGGCCAACAAGCCGCCCCAGTTGCCCGAATGGTGGCCGCCCTCGCGAAGCTCGCATACCAGGTCGAAGTTGACCGCGCCCCGGTTGCCGCAACTGATATTCGCCTTGGCGACGTCGATCCGGGGCCCGTCGGAGGCGAGGTAGAAGTCGGCCGCGAAGTCGACCTTGTTGGCCTCGACGATGTCGTTGACGCCGGCGGAGCCGTTCTCCTCGCCGGTCTCGATCATGAATTTGTGGTTGAAGCCGAGATGGTCGCGCTCTTCCAGGACGCAGGCGAGGGCCGCCATGTGGGCCGAGTGCTGGCCCTTGTTGTCGGCGACGCCGCGGCCATAAACTTTGTCGCCGCGCGCCTCGATGGTCCAGGGATCGAGATCGTCGATCCATTGTCCTTCCTGGCCGCGAACGACGTCGCCATGGCCGTAGCCAAGGATCGTCGGCGGGCTGTCGTCCTCGGTCCGGGTCGCCAGCAGGACCGGGCCCTTGCCCTCGAGCGGGTTGTCGTAGGTTTGGCAGGTGTAGCCCATGACCTCGAACGCCGGTTGCATCTCGTCCGAGAGATAGCGGTAGAGGTCGGGAACCCGGTCCGGATTCTGGCTTTCGGTCGGGATCGCGACCCGGCGGGCCAGGTCGTCGAAGTACCGTCCGTCGTCGAAGTATGCCAACGCGCGGTCGATCGCGTTCTGGCGGCTCATGGCTCCCTCTCTCTTCTTCGCGCGGCCTAGGCCCCGGTCTTCGCCGGCGTGCCACCATCGCCGAGGTCCCAATAGATCCCGGCCATGATCCCGATTGCCTCGCGCGCCTCGCTCAACAGGATGTGTTCGTTCGGCGCATGCTGCGAGCACGACGCGTAGGAATGCGGAATCCAGATTGTCGGGAGTCCGAGCGTGTCGGTAAAGAGGTCGTTGCAGATCGATCCGCCGAGTTGCGGAATGACCGCGGGCTTGGTCCCGGTCGTCGCTTCGAGCGATCGCGCCGCCCAGGCCGCCCAGGGATTGCTGGGGTCGGTCCGGGTCGAGGCGAAATCGCCGGCGTTTTCGGGCGTCGCGTCGCGAATCTCGACCATGTCGAAGCCGTGCTCGTCGAGGTGGCGGCGCAGGGCTGGCAGGATCGCCTCGCGATCGGTGTCCGCAATGAAGCGAAGTTGGCAATGGGCCCAGGCCTTGGGCGGCACCGCGTTGACCGGGCGGTCCGGGTTGCCGACCTTGAAGGCGAGAACCTCGAAACTGTTCCAGCCGTAAACCTGCTCGGCCGGCGCCAAGTCGGGTTCGCCCCAGCCTTCGTCGATCTCTGGCGCGTTCTCGCCGCCGTCGACGACAAGCCCTTGGAGCGCCGCTTTGACCGAATTCGGCAGCGGCCCGGGCAGCCACTCCTTGATCTGAATGCGTCCTTTCTCCGAGACGATCGAGGCGATGGCGTGGCCGAGAATGATCCCCGGGTTGGCAAGCAACCCGCCCCAGTTACCGGAATGGTGGCCACCCTCGCGCAGTTCGCAGACCAGGTCGAAGTTCTTCACCCCGCGAGCGCCGAGGAAGATCGTCGGCTTGTCGGGCGCGATGCGCGGCCCGTCGGAGGCGATGAACACGTCGGCGGAGAAGGCGTCCAGGTTGGCTTCGATCAACTCACCCAAGCCCGGCGATCCGTTCTCCTCGCCCATCTCGACCATGAACTTGGAATTGAAATTGAGCTTGCCGCGCTGCTCCAGCGCCGCCCAGAGGGCGCGCATGTTGATCGTGTGCTGGCCCTTGTTGTCGGCGGTGCCGCGGCCGTAGAGCCGGTCGCCTTCCTGCACCGTTTGCCAGGGGCCGATGCCGTCGCGCCACTGGTCCTCGAGGCCGCGAATGACGTCGCCGTGACCGTAGCCGAGCACCGTCGGCAGGGCTTCGTCCTCGAGCCGCGTCGCCAGCATGACGGGGCCCTTGCCATCGACCGGATTCTCGAAGACCTGGCAGTCGTGGCCCATCGCCTCGAAGGCGGGAATGATCTCGTCGCTCAGATAGCGGTGCAGCTCCGGCAACTGCTCCGGCTTCTGGCTTTCCGATTTGATCGCGACCCGGCGCGACAGTTCCTCGACATATCCGCCATCGTCGAAGAAGGCATGGACCCGCCCGATCGCCGCTTCGCGCGTCATGACGCTTCCTGCATCTCCCGGTCGAACAGGTGACACTCGACCTTGACGTCGCCGACCATGCACGGCCTTGGCGTCTCGGTGCTGCACTTCGCCATGACCTCGGCGCAGCGCGGGTGGAAGGTGCAGCCGGACGGCGGCTCGACCGGATTGGGGAAGGTCGCGCCGAGATGGGTATCCGGCACGTCGAGCTCCGGTTCCGGCGTCAGGATCGAGCCCAACAGCGCCTTGGTGTAGGGATGCCGCGGGTTCTTGAACAGCGTTGCGGTTTCCGCTTCCTCGACCACGCGGCCGAGATACATCACCGCGACCCGCGTCGCCATGTGCTCGACGACCGCCAGGTTATGGGTGATCAGGATGTAAGTCAGGTCGAGCTCTTTCTGCAGGTCGAGAAGCTCGTTCAGGATTTGTGCCTGGACCGAGACGTCGAGGGCCGAGGTCGGCTCGTCGCAAATCAGGATTTCCGGCTTCATGATCAGCGCCCGGCCGATCGCGACGCGCTGGCGCTGGCCGCCGGAAAGCTGGCTTGGATAATTGTGATAGAGCCGTGGCGGTAGGCCGACGAGTTCCATCATCTTCTCGACCCGCTTCTTCCATCCGTTGGGATCGCCGACCTTGTGGACGCGCAGCGGCAACGAGATTATCGAGCCGATCGACTTGCGCGGATTGAGCGAGGAGTAGGGGTCCTGGAAGATCGGCTGAACGCGGCGCGCCAGCGCGATGCGGTCGAGCCCCGACAGCGGCTCGCCGTCGATCAGAATTTCGCCGTTGGTCATGGTCTCGAGCCCCAAGATCATCCGCGCCATGGTCGTCTTGCCGCAACCGGATTCGCCGACCAGGCCCAGCACCGAGCCCTTCTCCAAGCCGAACGAAACGCCGTTCACCGCGTGCAGCGGCTTTTTCGGCTTGAACAGGCCTTGCTTGATCGAGAACGTCTTGTAGACGTCACGGGCTTCGATGACGGGGGGGGCGGTCATTGCGCCGCCGCCGGTTCGGCCGAACCGAAACCGAAATCCTGGGTCTGGACCCGTTGGCTCATATCCTCCGGCAGGTTGCAGCGATAGCCGCGCCCCGGCCCGATGATGTGCTCGTCGACGTCCTGAACGCAGCCGTCATGGGCAAAGGGGCAGCGGTCGCGGAAGGTGCAGCCCGAAAGGTCGCCGACCAGCGTCGGCACGATGCCCGGGATCGAGCCGAGATGGTTGCCCGGCTGGGTCTTGCCTGGAATCGGAATACAGTCGAGCAGGCCCTGGGTATATGGGTGCAGTGGTTTTTCGTAGATTTCAATACCGGTGCCCGTCTCGACGATGTGTCCCGCGTACATCACCGCGACCCGGTCGGCGACGCGGGCGACGACGCCGAGGTCGTGGGTGATCACGATGACGCCGATGTCGAACTCCTTCTGGATGTTCGCGATCAGCAACAGGATCTGCGCCTGGATGGTGACGTCGAGTGCCGTTGTCGGCTCGTCCGCGATCAGCAATTCGGGATCGCACATCAGCGCCATCGCAATCATCACCCGCTGGCGCAGGCCGCCCGATAGCTGGTGCGGGTACTGCTTCAAGCGGCTTTCCGCCGCGGTGATGCCGACCTTCTCCAAAAGCAACACCGCGCGATCGCGCGCTTCCCGGCGCGATACCTTGCGGTGACGCAGCATCGCCTCCTCGAGCTGGTTGCCGATGCTGTAGGTCGGATTGAGCGAGGTCATCGGGTCCTGGAAGATCATCGACATCCGGTCGCCGCGGATGTCCGACATCTCGCCCTCGGAGTAGTCGAGCAGCGACTGGCCGTGGAAATTCAGCTTGCTCGCCCGGCGGTCCGCGGTCTTCGGCAACAGGCCCATGACCGCGAGCGAGGTCAGCGACTTGCCGCAGCCGGACTCTCCGACAATGGCCAGCGTCTCGCCACGGTCGACGTGAAAGCTGATGCCGCGAACGGGATGCAGCATCCCGGCCGAGATGGGAATGTCGATCGTTAGGTCTTCAACCTCCAGGACCGCCGTCAATTTCGGTTCTCCGGCGCGGTGACGTCGCGAATGCCGTCGCCCAGGAGGTTGATCGCGAGCAGCATGGCGAACAGCCCGATCCCCGGAATAGCAATCACCCAGGGTTTGAAGTACATATCGGTCTTCCCCTCCGCGATCATCAAACCCCAGGACGGATCGGGCGGCTGCACGCCGAGGCCGAGGAACGAAAGGGCGGCTTCCAGCAGCACCGCGTGGGCGACCTCGAGGGTCGCGACGACGATCAGATTGTTCATGATGTTGGGCATGATCTCGGTCATCAGGATGCGCATCGTGGTGCATCCGGCTGCCTCGGCGGCGGCCACGTAGTCGAGGTTGCGCACCTGTTGGGTCGAACTTCGCATCACCAACGCGAATCTCTCCCACAACAGGAAACCGAGAACCAGGATCACGACTTCGAGCGAACTTCCGATCAAGGCGATAACCGCGAGCGCGATCAGGATGACCGGCATCGCCAGGCGCGTGTTGATCAAGTAAGTCACGAACATGTCGACGCGGCCGCCGAAATAGCCGGCGGCGACCCCCATCGCCGTGCCGATGACGCCCGAGATCGCCATCACGGTGAAACCAATCATCAGCGACACCCGCGCCCCAAACAGGATCCGGGCGTAGTAGTCGCGACCGAACTTATCGGTGCCGAACGGGTGGTCCCAGGTGCCCTTCTCATGCCAGATCGGCGGCACGTATTTGTTGTACAGATCCTGATCGAGGGGATCGTGCCAGGTCAGGACCGGTGCGATAACGGCCATAACGATGATGAACAAAAGCACACCGCCACCGATCATCAAGCCCCAGTCGCCGAACATCCGCTTGCGGAGGATTTCTCCGGGCGACGGCTCCAAGAGTTCCTGGACGCTCGGCAGCGAGTCGGGTGAACTGCTGATGGCCATATCGTTCCCGCTCCGCCCCTAGTGCACCCGGATCCGCGGATCGAGGAAGGCGTTTAACAGGTCGGCGAGCAAATTGAACCCGATATAGAAGACGGAAATCGTCAACACGATCGCCTGCATGACTTCGAAATCGGATCGAAAGATGGATTGCAAGGCGGCGCGACCGAGCCCGTTGATGGTAAATATCGATTCGATCACCACCGACCCGCCGAGCATGAAACCGAGCTGCGCCGCCGAAAGCGACACGACCGGTATGATCGCGTTCCTGAGCGCGTGTTTGAACAGGACGACATAGGTGCGCAGGCCCTTTGCGCGCGCCGTGCGGATGTAGTCGGACGCCAACACTTCCATCATCCCGGCGCGGGTCAGCCGCATGATCGCCGGCATTGCGTAGTAGCCGAGTGCGATCGACGGCATGATGAAATGGGCGAGGGTCGTGCTGCCGGAACTCGGCAAAATCCGGTACGTCACGGCCAAGATGAATATAAGGGTCAAACCGAAGAAAAAGCTCGGCATCGCCTGCCCGAATACCGCGATCGTGAGCGCGACACGGTCGACCAGGGTATTGGGCCGCATTGCAGCCAACACCCCCAATGGTATGCCCAGCAGAATTGCGAAGCTGATGGCGAAAAATCCCAGCTTCATCGTCACCGGGGCGCGTTCGATGATGATGTCCGAGACCGGTTTCTCTTTCAAATAAACTGAAATTCCGAAATCGCCTTGAAGGGCGCGCGTCGCCCAATCCCAATATTGAAGGGGCAGCGGCTTGTCGAAACCGTAGTGTCGGCGAACGTACTCGATATCCTCCGTCGTCGCGGCTTCCCCGGCCAGCGCCGCCGCCGGGTCGCCCGATAGCCTGAGCAGCGTGAACGTGACGACGGAGACGGTAATCGTGACGAGCACCGCGTAACCGAGCCGCCGAAGCGTGAAAATCAGTATGTCCCGAACCCGAATTAAAGAACGGAGCGCGATCCCGAAGGATCGCGCCCTATCCCGTTAGGTTACTTCCACTTCGCCGTGAAGAACCGCGGAATTTCGTCGTTTGTCGGGGTGAAATCCAGGTCCTTCGAGAAGGAATAGTATTTGGCGTAGGTGAACATCGGCAACCAGCAGAGCTTTTCCGCAACCCGCGCCAGCGCCTTCTTGTAGTTCTCCTTGCGCACTTTCAGATCGACGCTGGTATCGGCGATCTCTAGCCATTTCTTGACGTCCGGATCCCGGCAATAGTCGTCCGGACCGTGCTTGAAGAAGTGACTGGTGATCGCCGAGGCGTCGTTCATCGAGTACGAGCCCCAGGTCATCTGGTGGAACGGGGCCTTGCCGCTGCGGACGATTGGCCGAAGCGCCTTGTACTGCATGTACTTCAGGTTGGTCTTGATGCCGACCTTGGCGAGGTAGCCCATGACCGCCTCGGTGTACTCGCGCTGGCGATAGGCCCAGATGTTGGTGGTGAGGCCGTTCGGATAGCCGGCTTCGGCCAACAGCTTCTTCGCTTTCGCCGGGTCGTACGCGTATTTCGGCACGTCCTGGGTGCAGCCGATCTGGGTCGGATAGCAGGCCGAGTGGATCGCGATCGACGCCTCGCCGACGAGTTGTTTGGCGATCGCGTTGCGGTCGATGGCGTGCGCCACGGCCTGGCGGACCTTAATGTTCTGCCAAATCTTCTCGCCGCTGCGGCCGGCCACGTCCATCGTGATGTAGCTGACCCGGAAGGTCTTCTCGTTGACCACCTGGACGCGGCCCGAAGCCTTCAGGTCCTCGGCCTTGTCCTTCGGCACGTCCCAGATCCAGTCGATCTCGCCGGTCAGCAACTGGGCGACCTGCGCCTCGGTGTCGGGAACCGTCTTGAAGATCACGGTGCCGATCTTGGCCTTACCCTTGGGGCTGCCCGACCAGTAGTTCTTGTTGATTTCCATCTTGATGAATTCGCCCGGCACCACTTTCGTGATCTTGTACGGACCGGTGCCGACCTCATC
>JASLSL010000259.1 GCA_030743445.1 Alphaproteobacteria bacterium | reverse complement strand
GAGACTGAATTCGGATCGCTTGCGGCGTGACGTTCAATCGATCGACCGGTCGGGTGGGAACAGCACCCTGACGGTCGTGCCCGTCCCGAAACCTGTCTATCCTAAAAAAAAATGCCGTGCCGGCCGGTGGCGCAAGTACGTCAGCCGTCCGTCTTGCCGCCCCCGAGGCAGACCGGCGACGACGGCGCCACGCCGCCCCGGCGCTCCCATTCCGCCGCAGTCATGGTCTGCAGGCTGAGGGCGTGGATATCGTTCGCCAACTCTTGCTCGAGGATCGCGTTGACCGCCCGATGCCGCCGGACCAGGGGCTTGCCCTCGAACTGCTCGGACACGATCACCAGCTTGAAATGCGATTCCGAGCCCGGCGGCACGCTATGCATGTGGCTCTCGTTGATGACTTCGAGATGCGCCGGCGCCAGCGACTCGATGATTTTCGCTTCGATGGTCTGTTGTACGGTCACTTGGTATATGTCCACGACAGTTGCCCGATAGCCATAACATAGGTGCGCGGCGGGCAAATTCCAAAGCCCAAACCGTGGGTTTCCGTCATTACTTGCCGGTCAGGATATCGTTGGATTTGCGTTGAACGTCGATCGCGGCGGGCGTCGCCTGGACCCGGACCGGCGTCAGATTGACGATTTCGACCCGTCGATTCTCCGTCGCCCGTGGGCGGAGCGGGTCCTTCAACGCATCCTCGCCCTTGCCGAGGGCGGCGAGGCGCTTGCGTGCGACCTTATGGACGCGGGCGAGATAATCGACGACCGCCTTCGCCCGACGCTCGGAAAGCGTCTGGTTGTGGGCGCGCGAGCCCGAGGCGTCGGTGTGACCGACGATCTCGAACCGTGACGAGGCCAGTTTGGCATCGTTGAGCGCCGCGCCGAGAACGTCGAGCGTCCGGCGGGCATTGGGGGTTAGCGCGGCCGAATTCACCTTGAACTGGACCTCGAGATCGATCGAGCGCTTGGGCGGGCCGCCGTGCTCGGGCAGATAAGTGATCGGCGCCAAGCTGCGGATGATCGCGTTGGCGTCGGGCTCGTCGGCGAGTGCCGCGGCCGGAACCGCGAGCACCAGGACCACGGCGAGCGCTTTCGGGTCTATCCAACTTCGCGACATGCGCGACCTCTATCTTGGATAGCGGTATGGGCCCATCTCATCCCACCTCGCGGGCGGGCGCAAGGCCCCGCCTTTTGCTTACCTGTCTTCGGCTTGAAGGTCTCGGACCTAGTAATGGTAATGCCCGCGGCGATGGCGATAGTGGGAGCGACGTTGATGGTGGTGGCGCCGACGATAGCCGTAGCCCGCCTCTTGGGTGCCGTTGGCGTTATCGATGTTTTGCCCGACTTGCGAGCCGATTCCGGCGCCGATCAAGGTGCCGAGCGCGGTGCCGGCGAGTTTGCCGGTGCCGCTGCCGAACTGCGAGCCGATGAGCCCGCCGCCGGCGGCGCCGACCAATGTCCCGACGACCTGATTCGGCCCCGCTGTCTGACAGGCGCCGAGCACCACAGCGCCGGCGATCAAGGCAGCTAAAGTAGCGGTTTTGCCGCTCCGCTTGAAAATCGAACCTGACATAGCGAATCTCCAAATTCGGTTTCTCTCAATGGTTTAATATGAAAGGGCTAAGGGGAAATTTCTTGAATTCCGCGAAACGCCTGGGAATTCAAGGCTTTACGGCGGTACCGGCTGCGTCGATATTGACCCCTGACAATCGTTTTTTGTCGCTATAGACTTGCAAAAAGGGAGATTTCGTACGGGAGGACGAATTCGTGTCGAAAAATCGGCTTGGTCCGTCCCTAACCCGTTCGTGAGGGCGCAATAGAATGCGCCGGAAAAGTTCGGAATCAAAACGGCAAGGTGCCGTCAGGAGGAAACGATGAACCGCGCGATTACCGCTTTTGGAGCTTTGCTCGTTTGCGTCGCCGCGATGATGTCGCCGACCGTCGCGAAGGCCGCAGCACAGAATCCGACGATCCTGATCATGGCCGAGGACGCGGATGCCGACGGCGTGCCCCGCAAGAGCCGCATTTCGACGCGTATACTCAACGAATTGGTCACCCAGATGCATTCCGAGGGCTTCGACGTTTATGACGAAACGGCGGTTACCCTCGACACCCACAAGCAAGGGCGCAGCCGGCGCACCGACGCGGAGCTGGTCGACATCGCCCGCAGCGTCCGCAAACCCCCGATCGACGTGGTCGTGTTCTTCACCGTCTTCGCCAGCACCACGCGCAAGACCTACACCAACGAACTGAACCTGCGCGTCGTCGGGCGGCTTCTGTCGACCCACGACGGCCGCCGGCTCGGCAATTGGGAGGACAGCGTGCCGAAGCGTTGGTCGCTGCCCAACCGATGCTTCCCCGAAGGCAGGGGCGTCAGCCGGGATTGCCTCTTGGAAGCAGTCGGCGACGACGCCAAGATCATCGCCCGCGAGGTCGGCTCGATCCTGGTCGAAAAGCTCGAGCATCAGCTCGGATCCCGCGGCGGCGTCTCGCGGCGTGGCAAGGAAGGCCTGAAGAAGGGCTACACCCTGGTCTTCGACGGCTTCGATACCCGCGACATGCGCGACATCGAGGAATACCTGGTGATCTTCTCGGGCTACATCGACCATCGCCCGACGCGCGAGCACAGCAAGTTTCACGAGTTGTGGTACGAATCGACGATTACCACCACCAAGCTCCAGCGCAACCTGCACAAGATGATGGAGCTGTTGGACATCCCCTACACCATGAAGTTCGCGGGCAACGCCTACACCATCCGCAACAAGATGATGCGCAAGGAGCGACCCCATCCGGGTCGAGACTCGAAGTACAAGTGGTGATCGGCGCACCGTCCGCCTGATCGCGAGAGCCGCAACCTCCTGACGGCCGGCATGACGCGAGACGAGGAAAACCGATGATGAAACGCTTCGCCATCCTGCTGCTGGGACTCTTCGTCCTCGGCGCCTGCCAAACGACCGTCGGCGGCCGCGGATCGCACACCCTCGTGATCATGGGCGAAGACTCGGATCCCGGCAGCGTCGCGCGCAACGACCGGGTGCACGTGCGCGTGCTCAACGAATTCGCGAGCCAGCTCAGCGATTACGGCTTCGACGTGTTCGACGAGACTGCGGTGACGCTCGACACCCACCGCCAAGGCCGCATTCGCCGTCCCGACGCCGAGCTGATCGACGTCGCTCGCGGCGTCCGCCGGCCGCCGATCGACACCATCGCGCTGTTCACCATCTACGTCGCCAAGCCGGACGTCGGGTATACCCGCAAGGTGCGCCTGCGCGTCGTGGGCCGCCTGCTTTCGGTCCCTGACGGACGCCGGCTCGGCAACTTCGAGGTGTTCGAAATCGGCAACGTCCGGCCGGGTTGCCGCGGCGATTGTCTGGCCGAGGAAGTGGGCGATATCGCCCGGGTGCTGGGCCGCGAGGTCGCCGACATTTTGGGCGAGAAGCTAGACGCCCGGTTCGCATACCGCCCCGCGCCGCGCCGCCGACCGATCGCCGACAACGGGCTGGTCCGCGGCATTTCGCTGATCTTCGAGGACTTCACCCCGATCCAGATGCAGGACATCGAGGATTACCTGGTGATCTTCTCGGGCTATCGCTCGCACCGGCCGAGCGCCACCTTCCACCGACACAACGAGGTCTGGTACGAAAGCTCGATCCGGCATGCCAAGCTGCTGCGCAACCTGAAGCGCATGTTCGAGGAAATGGGCATTCGGGCGCGCATCCAGTTCAGCGGCAACGAATACCGAATCCGCAACGTGCGTCTACCCGACCGGGCCCGCCGGCGGGCGCCGCGTTACAGATGGTGAGGTGACCCGACGCGAATGGCAAAGGCGAACCGCAATCCGATTTCGGCCATCAAACTCGTGGCCGCGGCCGCTGTCCTGATCGTGTCGGCGGCCGGCTCGTTTTCGCCGGCCCACGCCGAGGATTGCGCCGCGGCCGACGCGATCGCCGCGCAACACCAAGGCAAACCGTACCGCGAAGACATGCTGCGGCGCATGATCGAGCTCTGCCCGGGGCACGCGGGCGCGCTCAACAACCTCGCCGTCATCCTGGAATCGAACGACCGGCTCGACGAGGCGGAGCACTTCTATCGGCGCGCGATCGCGGCCGGCAACGCGATCGCCCCCTACGCGGGGCTCGGCGACGTGCTCGCGGCAGGGGGCGATGCGAGGGGCGCCGTCGCGGCCTATGAGATGTTTCTCGCGGGCCTGCCGGCGGAAATCCAACGCGGCGACCCCTCGGGCCTGGCCGGCTACGAATCGGAATACCGGGCGCGGCTGGCGCTGGCGATGGAAACCGCCGGCATCGATCCCGCTTCACGGCCCTCGGCCGACCCGGTTCGCGGCGGCAAGTTCGTGACCGCGGAACAGATCGCCCGGTCGCTCACGACCAAGCCGCGCCGGACCCGTGGCCTGTCGCTGAGCCGCCGGACCGAACCCTTCGTCGATATCCAGATCCAGTTCGACTTCGATTCCGCCCGCATCCGCCCGGATTCGCTGGCCCAGATCGAAGAGGTCGCGAAGGCCCTGCGGGACAGCATTCTGACCGAGGCGCGCATCCTGATCGAGGGCCACACCGACAGCACCGGCACCGAGACCTACAACATGGAGCTGTCGCGCCGACGGGCGGCGAGCGTGCAGCGCATGCTGGCCGAACGCTTCGGCGTCGACGGCCGGGTCACGACGACCAAGGGGTTCGGCGAATCCAAACCCGTCGCCAGCAACCAGACGGCGGAAGGCCAGGCCCTGAACCGCCGCGTGACCTTCGTCAATATCGGCAACAGATAGCCGGCCTGCCCGATCATTCGGCGGGCTCGCCGACTGCCGGCCCGATCGATTGCTCGGCGTCCCGGAGCTCTCGGTCGAGACGCACCCCGGCATGAGCGCGCGCCGGCGCCAGCGGCGCTAAAAGGCTGTAGATAACCGGGATCAGCACCAGGGTGAAGATCGTGGCGATCCCGAGGCCGCCGAACACGACCCAGCCGATCGCGCTACGCGCCTCGACACCGGCACCGCTGCCGAGGATCAGCGGCAGCGCACCGAGCACCGTCGAGAGCATGGTCATCATCACCGGGCGCAAGCGGGTCATCGCCGCCTCGCGGATGGCGTCCGGGACCTCCAAGCCGCGATCGCGCAGCTGGTCGGCGAACTCGACCACCAGGATGCTGTTCTTCGACATCAGGCCGACCAGCATGACCAGGCCGATCTGGCTGTAGATGTTGAGGGTCGAGCCGGTGAGCTTGAGCGCGAAGATCGCGGCGGCGAGGCCGAACGGCACCGTCAGGACGATGACCAACGCACTCAGCATGCTCTCGAACTGGGCCGCGAGCACCAGCAGCACGACGAGCACCGCGAAGGCAAAGATGATCGCCACCTCCCAGGAGGTGTCCTGCAGGGTCGCCGCCTCGTTGATGAAGCGCAGCCCGATGCCCGGCGGCAAAATCTCGTCGGCAAGCGCCTCGATCTGGTCGATCGCCCGCTGCATGCCGTAGCCGGCCGGCAGTGGCGTGTCGATCTCGACCGCGCGCTTCTGCGCGGTGCGGTCGAGCTCGGCCGCAACACCGACCTCCTCGAGCGTCACGAAGGCGGAGAGCGGCACCAACTGCCCCTTCGAGGTCGAGACAAACAGGTTGTAAAGATCGCTCGGATCGTCGATTGCGCCGGCGGCGGACGTCAGCAACACCGGCACCGACCGGTCGTTGACGTTGAGCTCCGCCACCTCGAACCCGCCGACCATGGCCCGCAGGGTGCTGGCGATGCCCTTGACCGGAACGCCGAGGTCCTCGGCCCGCCGCCGGTCGACCTTGATCGACAATTGCGGCTGGGTCTGCTGGAACTCGATCTCCGGGTCCTCGAGTTCGGGGATGCGCTGGTGCATCGCTTCGAGGAACGTGTCGGCCGCGGCCGCGATGTCGCGATAGTTCGACCCGGTCAGGGCGAACTCGATGTTGCCGCCGGCGCGGCGCAGGTTCAGGCTGTTGGGCGTGCGGATGCGCGCCGTCGCCCCGGGGATCGCCTTCAGCGATCCGCGCAATTCCCTGGCGATTTCGAGTTGGCTGCGGCTTCGTTCCGACCACGGCGCCAGCGGGGCGACGATATAGTTTCGGTTCAGGTCCCAGCGGCCGACGATCGAAAGGATGTTGGTGACCTCGCCGCGCTCGCGGAGCGGCTCGAGCAGAGCCTCGGCCTGGGCCGACTGTCGGTCCATGTAGTCGAGCCCGACGCCGTCGGGGCCCTGCATCATGATGATGATCGCGCCGCGGTCCTCGCGCGGCAGAAGCTCGCGGTCGATCGACGGATAGATCGCGACGGCGACGAGGGCTATGAGAACCGTGCCGCCGAGGATCAGGAACCGCGCCCGGAGCGTGAATTCGAGCAGTCGCCGGTAGACCCGGTTGGCGACGTCGCCGAACTTGACCAGATAGGCCGGGTTCCCGCCGTCCGGCTCGCCCGACAAGTCGGGCAGGCGCGACGCCAGCATCGGGCAAAGCGAAAGCGCCACGAAGGACGAGATCGCGACCGCGACCGCGAGCACGAAGCCGAATTCGGTGAACAGCTTGCCGGCGGTGCTCGGCAGGAACGCAATCGGCAGGAAGACTGATATCAGGGTCACCGTCGTGGCGATCACCGCGAAGAACACCTGCCGGGTGCCGATCACCGCGGCAGCGAGCGGCTTGCCGCCTTCCGATCGCTTGCGCTGGATGTTCTCGACCACGACGATCGCGTCGTCGACGATCATCCCGGTCGCCAGGACCAGCGCCAGCAGCGTCAGAATGTTGATCGAGAATCCGAGCAACCAGATCGCGGCGATCGTGCCGATCAGGGCGATTGGAATCGCGATTGCGGGAATCATCGTCGGGCGCAGCGCCCCCATGAAGGCATAGATCACCGCGATCACGATCAGGACGGCGATCGAGAGACTGACGATCACTTCGCGCACCGAGCTGCGAATGAAGTGCGCATCGTCGGTGATCTTCACCAGTTCGACGCCGTCAAGGCGCCGGTTCAGGGTCTCGACCGCCTCGTCCACCGCTGTGGAGATCGCGATGGTGTTGGATTTCGCCCGCCGGACAATGCCGAGCCCGACCACCTTGCGTCCGTTCAGGACGCTGTAGCTTTCGGCGTTGGCCGGCCCGTAGAACGCCTGCGCCACGTCGCCGAGGCGGACATCGTCGCGCAGCGCCAGCCGCTCGACATCGGCCGGCCGCCACACCGAAGCATCGGCCCGGACCAACAGCAACTGGTCGTCGGATTTGAAGCTGCCGGCCGGCACGTCGAGACTGGTGCTTTTCAGGACCTTCGCGACGTCGTCGATCGAGAGGCCATAGCTCGCGAGCCGCATCGGCCGGACGACGATCCGCAGCACCTCTTCCTGGTTACCGAACAGTTCGACCGTGGCGACGCCGGGAATCGCAGACAGTTCGGCTGAGACCTCGTCCTCGGCGAGCCGGGTCAAGGCCTCCTGGGACAGGCGATCGCTGATCAGCGCCAAGCGAACGATCGGCCGGGCGTCGGCGTCCGCCTTGACGATGGTGATCTCCTCGACACCGTCGGGCAAGTCGCGCTCGATCCCCGCGACGGCCTCGCGCACGTCGTTCGCCGCGACGTCGAGATCGACGCTCGGCGAGAATTCCGGGCGGACCCGGGCGTTGTTCTCCTCGCTCGCGGCGTTGATCCTTCTGACGCCCGAAACCCGCGCGACCGCGCCCTCGATTACGCTAGTGACTTCCGCGTCCATGGTTTCCGGCGAGGCGCCGTCGAAGAACGCGCGCACCGTAACGACCGGCCGGTCGACATCGGGCAACTCGCGCACCTCGATGCCGAGAAGTGCGGCGAGGCCGGCGATCACGATCAAGAGGTTCGAGACCACGACCAGCGTCGGCCGGCGGACCGAAAGCGACGGCAGGTCGCTGAACCTGACCATCAGGACTTGGCTGCCGGCGGCCGGGATTTCGATTTGCCGGCCTTGGATTTGCCGGTCTTCGATTTACCGAACGGGGCGGCCTTGACCGGTTGGCCGACGCGAAGGCCCTGGACGCCCTCGACCACGATCACATCGCCGGCCTCGAGCGGTCCGTCGACCAGGATGCGTCCCTTGTCGCGGCGAACGATCTTGACGAAGATCTTTTCGATCTTGCCCTCGGTGACGCGCCAGACATAGGCGCCGTCCCGGCTCCACAGCACGGCGACCTCGCGCACGGCCGGATATGACCGTCCCTTGAACGCGAGGCGCACCTCGAACGAGGTCCCCGGCCGGATCGCGTCGTCCGGATTGGCGATCTTCGCCTTGACCCGGAGCGAGCGGCTCACCGGATCGATCCGGCTGCCCAACTCGGAAACCATGCCCTGCATTTTCCTGTCCGGCATGGTCCAGGGCTGCAGCGAGACCGGGTCGCCGACCTTGATCCGGCCGGCATATTCCTCGGGCAAGTTGAACTCGACCAGGATGAGGGAACGGTCGTCGAGCGTCGCGATCACCGTTTCCTCGGTAACCCGGTCGCCCCTTTCGATCTCGGTCAGGCCAATGATGCCGTCGAACGGCGCATGGACGGTGCGGTCCTCGAGCGCCGCCTTGGCCTGGTCGAGCCGCAGCTCGGCGCTTTCGAGCTCGGACTGAGCGGTCTGCAGCCGGGCGACCGAGATCGCCCCGGTCGGCGCCAACCGCTCCAGGCGCTCTACCTGGCGCCTCGCCTCCACCACGGCGACCTCGGCGAGTCGAACCGCGAGCCGCTGGTGCTTGTCGTCGAGCCGGATCAGCGGGACGCCCTTGGCGACCCGTTGCTCGCCCTTGAACGTGACCGCTATCACCTCGCCGGCAACGGAAGGATGGATCGAAGCGGATTTGAGCGCTTCGCCGGTGCCGATCGCGCGAACCACCACTTTGTCGGCGGCGAGCTCGATCGGCTCGGTCAGAACGGCGGTCGCATTGGGCCGCTTGTGCGACGGCTCGCGCGACTGCGCCGCGTCGCGAACGTCGGCGAGCCAAAACCAGCCGGCCGCCAGAAGGACGGCCAACATAGCGGTGATGACGAACTGCGAACGCAAGCGCATGGCAATGACCAAGTAGGTGTACGAGGCGGCGCCCGCCCTCCGGAGCGCCGTCCCCACGGCATATTAGCTTGGGTTCTTCGGTCCTCGGACAGGAATTAAGCCCAACCGCATCGATCTGCCAACATCTTATTCGTTCCAGAACCCGGGCCAGGACCCGGGCCAGGCGAAAACAGCTTTCAGCGCGGGTCGTAGCGCCGTCGTGGCGGCCGCGACCGCTTGATCCGTTGGATCGGACAGGACTGCCGGTCGGCCCGGCGCCTCACATCGATTTCGATCGTGCGCCTTCCGCCGCTCGGGTGAGCGCCTGGGCCTCTCTAAGCTGCTCTTCCTGGTCGGTCAGGATGATTTCCCGGTTCACCTGTTCGGTGATGTTTGTGCCGGTCCCGCGATAACCCGTGAATTCCCCGTCCGCGTCGAAAATCGGCTTCGCGTTGATCGCCAGGTGAATGACACGGCCGTCGGACAAGACACGCGAGTGTCTGAAATCGCGAATCGGTTTGTGCGCGTCGAGGTCCTCGATATGCCGCTGCCAGTCTTCCTCGGTCGCCACGTCGCCGATTACCGGATCGCGCAATCTGAGGAGGTCCCGCCGTGTCTTGCCGAGCAGGTACCTCGGCGGAAGACCGACGGCCTCGGAAAAGCGCTCGGAGATATAGTTGAAGCGTAAATTCCCGTCCATCGCCCAGAACCAGTCCGAGGCGGCATCGGCGAAGTCATGGAAGCGGCTTTCGCTTTCGCGCAGTTTCTCCTCCGCGCGCATGCGCTCGGTGATGTCGCTCGACGTTCCCCGGTAGCCCATGAAGGCGCCCTTTTCACCGAACACCGGCACCCCGCTGACCGAGGCATAAAGGGTCGACCCGTCGGCTCCCGGATAGGGAATGACGAAATCGCGAAACGGTTTGTGGGCTTCCATGGTCTGGCGATGCTCGCGCCAAAGTCCGTCCTCGGTGTTGGCTTGATGGAAGTCCCAGCGCGTCTTGCCCAGGATGTCCACGCTGCGAAGCGCCGTGACCTCGAAAAACCGTTCGGACACATACGAGAAACGCAATTCCTCGTCGGTTTCCCAGAAGTAGTCGGACGCGGCGTTGGCGATATCGCGGAGCCGTTGTTCGCTCTTCTGCAAAGCCTTTTCGGCGCGTTTCTGCTCGGTGATGTCGGTTCCGGTCCCGCGATATCCCCGGAAGGCGCCGTCCGCGTCGAAGATCGGCAGACCGCTGACGCGGACGTGGCAAACGCTACCGTCCGGCGTTTCGAACGAATATTCGAAATCCTTGAAGGCCCTGTACGCCTTCAGGTCTTCGAAGTGGTCGCTCCATTTATTCGCGTCCGCGCTGTCGTTCGAATCCGAATAGCGCGTACGGGATGTGCCGATCTTGTCCTCCGGCCGGAAACCCGTGACGTCGAAATAGCGGTCGGAGTGGTAGGTGAACTTGAGGTTGGCATCCATCTCCCAGAACCAGTCCGCCGTCGCCTCGACCATATCCTGGAACCGCACTTCGTTCTCGCGGGTCTCTTGGGTAACCCGGGCCAGGTCCCTGCTGATGATCGCGAAGCCCAACGCGATGCCGCCGATGCCGACCAGGGTCACGATCCACTCGTACTCCAGGTGCAATCTCTCCATGAAGGTCATGGCTTCGTGCATCGGCATGAAGAGCGGGAAGAGGTGCATGGTCAGGAGATCGCTGAAATGGAACAGGGCGATCGACGACAGGCCTGCGATCACCAAGCCGAATCCGGCGCGTTTCTTGACGGGCGAAAAGACTTTCCTGTATCCGCGGAATTTCAGCAGCGAATAACCGACCGCGCCAATGACCGCGACGTCGATCACCGACATTGCAGCTTTTGATTCCCAAATCATTGCCTGACTCGGCTCCAGTTCGGTGTGAATCCGCGATCGATCGGGATCGACGTGGAAATCATATGGATGCGTAGTTAACGAATTCTTGCCACGGACCGGAAAAATATCCCGCCCGGGCGGTTCATTCGGGGCCAAATTTTGGATTCGGGGTCTGTGCCTAGGCGCGGCCGCGCTTCTCGCGCCAGAGGGCGAGCTTTTCCTGCACCGGGCGGTCGGAGAAGCTGAACAGCACCGCGTCGCCGTCGCTCTGATGCACCACCGGCCGCCAGCTGGGGGCGACGAAGATGTCGCGCGGGCCCCACTCGAAGCGCCTGCGCCCGACCCTTGTCTCGCCGGTGCCCTCGACGACGACGAAGACGGTGGCGTCGGTCGCGCGGTAGCTCGCGGTCTTGAAGCCCTTGGGCAGGAGCTGGATGAACGCGCCGATGGTCGGCATCGCATGGCCGCCGTCGTGCGGATTGGTGTAACGCATCTTGAGCCCGTGGCACGGGTCCCAGTCGTC
>JASLSL010000258.1 GCA_030743445.1 Alphaproteobacteria bacterium | reverse complement strand
GCGGCGAAGCTCCTCCGAAATCCTAAATCTTCCAAAACAGTAAGAAGCGTCTCAGGGTCAGCCCTGACACAGGCGCCTGATCGAAAAAGCCGCAGTCGACGTAAAAAGTAACTCGTCGATTCGTGTGCGAAGATACTGACTAAGCGTCAGCCAGCACACGCTGGCTGACGCATTTTCCTAGCGAACGGCGTTCGCCAGATATTATGGGCTTGCCCGACTGAGCCGCGCGTCCTGTGGCTTGCCGTATTTCTGCTTGGCCATCTCCAGGCTCTTCATCAGCTCCTGACCGATCGCCCCGCCGTCGCCCTTGATGCGTTCGGCCATCACCGCGCGGATGCCGTCGACGTGGGCCTTGATCAGCTCGATCAGCTGGTCCGAGGGCGGGGTCCCCGGCTGGGTCACGTCGTAGAGCGAGCGGCCGAAATCGGTCATCAGCGGATAGCCGAACATGCCGCCCTGGCCGCGCAGCTCGTGGGCGATGCGGTTGATCTTGTCGAGCTCCTCGGCGCAGTCGGCCGGGTTGTCGGCGGCCCGCCGGTGGGCCGAGATCAGGGTGACGATCGACTCATCGACCCAGTCCGAGTAATCCTCTTCCATGTTGGCGATCTGTTCGCGCGCCAGCTCCAACAGGTCGGCATCGATCTCGGCGTCGCCGTCCTCGAACGAGCCGCCGCTGGCGAGCTTTTCCTTGAGCCGGTTCTGCAGGCGGAACAGCCACACGCTCGGCTTGTCCTTGCGGAACTCGCCCGGCGCCTTGCCCGAATAGACGATTTCGCAGTCGGACTCGCCAATGACGCGGCGCTCGTCCTCGACCTCGGATTTGCGGCGCCGGCGGTCGGGCCCGAAATAGTTTGGCGTATAGACGAACTGGCGCGGGTTGTTGATCGTCTGGACCATGCGCATGGCCAAGCCCTCGACCGAGAATGGCTTGCTGACGAATTCGGTGACCCCGGCGTCGCGCGACAGCTCCAGGCTGTCCTTGTCGGTCATGCCGCTGATCATGATGACCGGCATGAAGCGGTTGGGCGATTCGTCGTGCCGGCGCAGCCAGCGCAGCATCATCAGGCCGTCGACCTTGGGCATGAACAGGTCGACGATGATCATGTCGACACCGCCGAACCCGGTTTGCGCCGCGTCGTTCGCCAATTGCCGAAGCAGGTCGATCGCGTCCTCGCCGTCGTTGGCGACATGCAGCTTGCCGACGCCGAGCGCCTGCATGACCCCGCGCAGGATGTTGCGCATGAACATGCTGTCTTCGACCAACAGGACGGAAAGCAGGCTTAGGTCGTATCTCATCGTCGCGCGCTTCTCCCGAACGCTTGCCAACAACCCTCTCGGCGCAACCGCCCGCTTCCTCGTCGGCGCCGGTGATGGTCGGTTTCGAGGCCCCGCTAAGATAACGACCGACCGGGCGGGCGGCAACCGGTGGTCCGACCCCCGTTTCGAAAAGTCGCAGGTCTCGATCGGGGCTCGTGTTGTGTGGAATCCGCGCCTTGTGTTTAATCGGCGACCGACCGCGTCGCAATTTCCCAAAGCGGGCGCGAACTCCCGCGATTCGCGCCAGGACTTCCATGGACCCGATCGTCGTCACCGTAATTCTCGCCTCGGCCGTGATGCACGCCGGATGGAACGCCATGGTCAAGGGCGGCCGGGACGGGCTGGTGGTGCAGACCATCGTGGTCTGCGGTGGCGCCGTCTTCGCGTTGCCGTTTCTGTTCCTGGTGCCGTTCCCGCCGGTCGAGGTGTGGTGGTACCTGGTCGCCAGCGCGCTGATTCACGGGCTCTACTTCTGGGTCTTGGCCGCGGCCTACCAGTTCGGCGACCTCAGCCTCGTCTATCCGGTCGCACGCGGCTCCGGCCCCTTGCTGATCGCCGGATTGTCGGCGGTGTTCCTCAGGGAGTACCTCTCGGCCGGCCAGATGGCGGGCATCGGGTTGATCTGCTCGGGTCTCTTCGTGCTGACGCTTTCGGGCCGGCACGGCGGCGGCGGTCGCGCGATCCTCTACGCGCTGCTGATCGCGCTGACCATCGCCGGCTACACCATTTGCGACGGCATCGGGGTCAGGACCGCCGAGACGCCCTACAGCTACATCGCCTGGCTGATCGCGATCCAGAGCCTGCCGATCCTGGCGCTCGCCTGGTGGCTCCGCGGCCGCGATTTCCCGGCACGGGCCCGCGCCGAATGGCGATCGGGCGCGATCGGGGGGCTGTTGATCGGTCTTTCCTACGGCATGGCGATGTGGGCCTTCGCCCAGGAAGCGCTGGCGCTGGTGATGGCGTTGCGCGAGACCGCGGTGATCTTCGGCGCGCTGATCGGCGCCATCGTGTTCAAAGAGTCGTTCGGCCGCTGGCGGGTCCTGGCCTCGATCCTGGTCGCGGCGGGGGCCGTTACCATCAATGCGGTGACTTGAGGGCCAGTGACTTGAGGGACGGTGACCTGGGCGCCGGGTAAGGCTATAAAGCGCCATATGAACGGCAACGCGAAACCCTGGCTCAAACCGGTCGTCGATTTCGGCCCGATCGCGGTCTTCTTCCTCGCCTATTGGAAGGCCGGGCTGTTCGCCGCGACCGGCGCCCTGATGGTCGCGGCGGTCATCGTCCTCGCCCTGTCCTGGGGAATGGAGCGCCGGGTGCCGATCGTGCCCCTGGTGACCGCCGCCATCGTCCTGGTGTTCGGCGGGCTGACGCTGGCGCTCGACGACGAGCGCTTCATCAAGATGAAGCCGACCATCGTGCAGATGCTGTTCGCCGCCATCCTGTTCGGCGGCTTGATCCTCGACCGGCCGCTCCTGAAGCCGCTGTTCGGCTCGGCCTGGCGGCTCGAGGACCGCGGCTGGCGGCTCCTGACCATCCGGTTCGGGATATTCTTCGTGGTCATGGCCGGGCTCAACGAGCTGATCTGGCGGACCCAGACGACCGACGTCTGGGTCAGCTTCAAGGTCTTCGGCATCATGGGCCTGACCTTCATGTTCATGACGACCCAGATCCCGCTGATCCAGCGCTACCTCATCAGGGATGAGAAATAGGGCGAGCGAAAGTTCCTAATACTCATCCGCCATCGAATAGGAGCTTCGGTCGCGCAGCTCGACGCGCCCCCCGTCGAGGACCGCGGGCGCTTTGCGCGGTTGCCCGAGCGGGTGTCCGTCGGCGCGTTCGTAGTCGGACGGCTCCATCTTCGCCCGCAGCGTGTCGGCATCGTGGTCCCGGTAGCGCTTCCCGGTTGGCCAAAGCGCTTCGTCGCGCGCGAAGCGCTGTTCGCGTTGGTCGGCGCGCTCATCCCAGGTGTCGTCCTTGGTCTTGCCGGTCGGCACGGGCAGATGCTTTACCACCACGTCGCTGATGTAATGGGCGCGCCCGATCCGGCACGCCACCTCCATCACCCAGAGATCGGCGAAATAATGCTCGAATGTGGTCGGCAGGAAATAGCCCAGCGTGTCGATCCAGCGGCGGCTGACGATCGGAAAGCACGAAAACTTGTGGCGCGACTGCTCTTCGTTGAACCAGAACAGGAACAGATCGTCGGGATATTTGGCCGCTTCCTCGTCCAACCTGTCGTCCCAACCGTCGTCCTGGAACACCAAATCGTCGCCGCACATCATCACGAGTTCGGTATCGACGCCGAGCGCCAGCGAGTTGGCCGCCCGTGGACAGCCGATCGAATCGCCGACTTTCCCCATTAATATGACGCCCTTCGGGTCGTATTCGTCGCGCAGTTTTTCGAGGACCTCGCCATAGAGCGAGAGTTCCGCGTCGTCGTCGTCGATATAGAACTGAACCGTCAGACGGTCCGGATGCGCCGCCCGTTCGACCGCGCTCGTCACGCAGCGGCCGAGTCCCATGGGCCGCCCGCGCGAGGGAATGATCAGGGAAATTCGTCGGTGATGCGGTCGCGCCAAAATCCGTTCTCCCGAACGACGTCATGCAAAAGCACGCTAAATCGAAATATTCACGCCCCCGGATTCGGAGCGTTTCAATAGTTGCCGAACTCGCCCGCGGGGTTGGTGCGCGGGGTGAAGGTCGCCTCGCCGGCGACCTCGCGGTGGTGGTTGAGCGCCCAACGGACCGACGGGAAGGCGATATTGTCCCACGGAATGTCGTCCCAGTCGAACAGGTCCACTGCCCGGGTTTCGTGGCCGGCAGCGAAATCCGGCCGATTGAGCCCTGCGCGCCAGATCAACTGCACCTGGCTGATCCGGGGCACGTTGTAGATGCCGAGCAGACCGTCGAGCTCGATCTCGGCGCAGGCCTCCTCGCGCGCCTCGCGCAAGGCGCCTTCCTCGACCGTCTCGTTGAGCTCCAGATAGCCCGCCGGAATCGTCCAATAGCCGGGGCGCGGCTCGATGTCTCGCTGAGCCAGCAAGATCCGGTCCTCCCAGGTGATGACCGCGCCGACCACGATCAACGGGTTCTCGTAGTCGACGAAGCCGCAATCGGGGCAGACCAAACGCTCGCGGTTGTCGCCGTCGGGCACCTCGCGCGTCCGCGGTCCGCCGCCGGTCGGCGTCGGCTGGGGCGGTCTCGTCATGCGCCTACTGTGACCCGGCCCGAAGGGTGGGACAAGTCCCGGGATTGCGGTCGGGCGTAACCCGGCGGCCTAGGCGAAGATATCGAGGAAGGTGCCGCGTGGCGGCGGGGCGCCGACCGGCGGACGGTCGGGAATTTCGACCTTGCCGCCCTCGGCGCGGAGATCGGCGACCGGATCGACCGGCGCCGCGGTCTCGGGCGTGGCGGCGCTCTCGTTGCCGCCCTGGGTCGCGGGCCGGCGGTTGACGCTTTCGGTCGCCGGCGTCGGTGTCGGGGTGGTCGGTCGTACCGGGCCTATCGCCATGGAGTCTCTCTCGGTTCTTCAGCCGGCGCGCAGTCTATCATTTTTCGCGACTTGTTTGGACTGAAAATAACGCCGCTAGCGCGCGCGGCTGACCCGCCAGATCACGTCCCCCGTCGCATCCGCGATCAGCAGGCTGCCGTCGGCCGCGATCGCCAGGCCCACCGGCCGGCCGATGACATGCGCGGTGCGCGGCCGGTCGGCCGGATCGACCCGGAACCTGGTGACGAAGTTCTCGTACCAGCCGAGCGGGCGGCCGTCCTCGAACGGCACTCGCACCACCTTGTAGCCGGTCGGCACCGCGGCGTTCCACGAGCCCTGGAACGCGACGAAGGCGTCGTCCTGCCAGTCGGCCGGGAAATCGCCGCCCTTGGCGAAGGTCAGTCCGAGGGGTGCCGAATGCGATCGGAACAGCACGTCGGGCACGATCGTCTTGGCCACCAGGTCGGGCCTGAGCTCGGCGAATCCGGGCTGCGGATTGGGCCCGATATAGGCATAGGGCCAGCCGTAGAAACCGCCTTCGAGGACCCGGGTGAAATAGTCCGGCACCAGCCCGTCGCCCATGCCGTCGCGTTCGTTGACCACGGTGTAGAGCTCGCCGGTCTCGGGATGGAAGGCGATGCCGACCGGGTTGCGGAGGCCGCGGGCGAATATTTTGCCGCCGCTGCCGTCCGAATCAAAACGCTTGATCGTGGCCCGCGGGTCGGGCTCGACCGCGAGGTTGTCCGCGCTGCCGATCGAGACGAAGAACGATTCGCCGTCCGCGCTGAAGGCGATGTTGCGGGTCCAGTGCCCGCCGGGCTCGCCGAAGGCGCCCTCGGGCGTGATCCGCGTGGGACGGTCCCGGGCCTCACGCTGGCCCGGCCGCCAGGGATAGCGCCACACCCCCGCCAAGTCGGCGACATAGACGGCACCCAGCCGAACCGCGAGCCCGTGCGGCGCGTCATGGCCGCCGGCGAATTCGGAACGCCGGTCCGCGACGCCGTCGCCATTGCTGTCGACCAGCAGGATCACGCGGCCCCGGCGCGGTTCGGCGAGGAACACCTCGCCCGACGGCGCCACCGCAAGCCAGCGCGCGAAGTCGAGGCCGTCGGCGAACAAATTGACCTTGTAGCCGGCCGGCGCCACGGGCGTCTGTCCCGGCTTGCGGAGAACCTGGCGGGACGAGTTGCTGGCGCTTCGCGTCGCATAGGGCCGTGGCATATCGGCGGGCTTGACGTGGAAGCGCTGGCCCGGCCGGTCGGACTCGGCCCAGGTCAGGCCCGCCGGGACAGTGGAAGCCGCGAGGCTCAAAGCAACGGCAAGGGCGATTGCCCTCATCGCGACCAATCGCCGCCGAGTGCCGCGACACCCGGCAGCTCCTTGCCTTCGAGCCATTCGAGGAAGGCGCCGCCCGCGGTGGACACGTAGGAGAATTGCTCCAAGACCCCGGCATCGTTGAGCGCCGCCACCGTGTCGCCGCCGCCGGCGACCGAAACCAGCTTTCCGGCCTCGGTCAATCGCGCCGCCTCTTCTGCCACCGCGACCGTCGCCCTGTTGAAGGGCGGCACCTCGAAGGCGCCCAAGGGCCCGTTCCACAGCAGCGTCCTGCACTCGGCGAGATGCCGCCGCAGCGCCTCGACCGTCTCCGGACCAATATCGAGGATCATCTTGTCGGGCGGCACCGCGGCGATCGGCACGACCTCCACCGCGGCGCCCTCTTCGAGCTGCGTGGCGATCGCGACGTCCGACGGCAGCACGATCGCGCATCCGGCGGCGTCGGCCCGGGCCATGATGTCCTTCACGCTATCCGCCAGGTCCTTCTCGGCGAGGCTGGCCCCGATATCGGTGCCGAGGGCATGGAGGAAGGTATTGGCCATCGCCCCGCCGATGACCAGCGAGTCGACCTTGTCGATCAGGTTGCCCAGCACCTCGAGCTTGGTCGAAATTTTGGCGCCGGCGACGATCGCCGCGAGGGGATGCGCCGGGTTGCCGAGCGCCGAGGCGAGCGCTTCGAGCTCGGCCTGCATGCCGCGTCCGGCCGCCGACGGCAGCAACTGCGCGATGCCGGTGGTCGAGGCGTGCGCCCGGTGCGAGACCGAGAACGCGTCGTTGACGTAGAAATCGGCGAGCTTGGCGAGCTCGGTGGTGAACCGGCGGTCGTTTTCCTCCTCGCCGGGGTGGTAGCGCAGGTTTTCCAGCAGCGCGATCCCGCCCGGCGCCAGCGCCTCGACCGCCGCGGCGGCCTCGGAACCGATGCAGTCCGCGGCGAAGGCGACCGGCACGCCGAGCACCGCCGCGAGGGCGTCGGCAACCGGGGCCAGCGACATTGCCGGGTCGGGCTTTCCCTTGGGCCGGCCGAAGTGCGAGATCACGACGATGCGGCAGCCGCGTTCGGCCAATTCCGCCAATGTCGGCGCCAGGCGCTCGAGGCGGGTCACATCGGTGACCTTGCCGTTCTCGGTCGGCACGTTGAGGTCGCCGCGCACCAGAACCCGCCGGCCGTCGCATTCGAGATCGTCGAGGGTCCGGAACATCGCCCTCTGCTACCCGATTCGCCGGTCCGGGGCAACGCGCGGAATTCCGTTCTCCCGGCCAATGTCCGTTACTGCCGCATAATCGATCGTCCGTCACGACCGGACAACACTTCCGAGTTTGACCCATTGCGGACCTCGGCCACGAGTTCGCGCTGCGCTATCGTAGTTTGCTACAATCCCGCAGGTGGAGCAGGCACGGTTTGCGGTAAAGAAAACACCGGGGAGATGGAAATGCCACGCAGCGGATCGCAGTTTCTTCAGAGTCTGGACGATGGCCGCGCCATCTACATCGACGGCGGCCGGGTCTCGAAGGTCGTCGACCATCCGGCCTTCGGCGGCGCCGCGCGCTCGATCGCCGATTTGTACGACATGCAAGGCGCGCCGGAAAATCTGGAGCGGATGACCTTCGCCTCGCCCAAAACCGGCGATCGTGTGAGCCGAATGTGGCAACTGCCGACGACATACGAGGAACTCGTCGCCCGCCGCGAGGCGCTGACCGCCTGGGCCGAGACCCATTTCGGTTATATGGGGCGCTCGCCCGACCATGTCGCCTCGACCCTGGCCGGCTTCTACATGGGCAGCGCGATCTATGAGGACCATGGCGCCGAGCGGGCCAAGGCCGTCCGCGACTATTACGAGTACGCGCGCGATCGCGACCTTTATCTCTCCTACGTCATCATCGACCCCCAGGGCGATCGCTCGAAGTCCAGGGGCGAAGGCGGCAACGCCGAACTGACGGTCTCGGTCTGCGACGAGGATGCCGAGGGCCTCACCCTCAGAGGCGCCAAGATGCTGGGTACCGGGGCGGTGTTGTCGGACGAGATCCTGGTCTCGACCCTACGGCCGATGAAGGACGGCGAGGAAAAATGGGCGTTCACCGCAGTGTTGCCCATGAACGCGCCCGGCTTGAAGATTTTGTCGCGGCGTTCCTATGAGGCGGCGGCCAATTCGGAGTTCGACTATCCGCTTTCGGCGCGGTTCGATGAAAACGACGCGCTGATCTTTTTCGACGATGTCAGGGTCCCGTGGGATCGCGTCTTCGTGAATGGCGACATTCCGACCCAGTTCGCGCAATGGCACAGCACCCCCGCACATTCCTACCAAAACTATCAGGCGGAAATCCGGCTGATGGTGAAGCTGCGTTTTCTGGTCGGACTGGCGCGCCGCATTACCGAGACCACCGCGTCGATCAGTTTCCCGCAGGTCGTGGAGAAACTAGGCGAACTGTCCTCGCAATTACAGATTATCGAAGCCTTCGTCTTGGCCATGGAAGTCAAGGGTTGGCGTTTCGGCGACTATTATCTGCCCGACCGGGAGCTGCTATATGCCTCGCAGGTGCATTCCCAGGCGCTCTATCCCAAGATCGTCCAGACCCTACGCGATTTGGCCGGCGGCGGCATGATCATGTTGCCGTCCTCGGTCGAGGATTTCGCCGACCCCGAGGTGGCCGCCCTGATCGGCCGATCGCAATACTCTCCGACGGTCGATTCCATCGGCCGGGTGAAGCTGTTCAAGCTGGCCTGGGACGCCGTCGGCTCGGAGTTCGGGTCGCGGCACACCCAGTACGAAATGTTCTATTCGGGGCCCAAGGTCGTCACCACCGGCATGGCCTTCCGCACCTTCGACTGGGATCGGGCCACGGGGCTTGTCGATCGCTGCCTCGAGGGTTTCGATTTGCCCGACGGCTCGCCCGCGACAGCCGCGGAATAACCGGAGTGCGTTCCTGATGACAAATCTCGACATCGCCGGCATTTCGGTGCCGCCTGGCGCCCGCCGCCGGCATGAAATCGAACTCGTGGAGCTCGCCGACGGGACCAAGGTGTCGATCCCGCTCGACATCATCAATGGCGGCGAGCCGGGCCCGCGCCTCTATCTCGGCGCTGCGATCCACGGCGACGAGGTCGAC
>JASLSL010000257.1 GCA_030743445.1 Alphaproteobacteria bacterium | reverse complement strand
CTGACAGCGCCAAGCGCCCGGGCCGCCCGCTCGCCCAGGTGGGTCCACAGGAACCTCCCACGCGCGCCCCGTCGCCAGCCGCACCGAAGGCGCGCCGGCGCGCGCGCGGGTCCCTCCTATGGACTACCTGGACGACCTCCGCCGAGCATCCCAAAAGGGGTCAACATTGAACGCCGATCGGGGGTCAATATTCAACGCCGATTGACATTTCAGACTATGCCTCGCCTATCCACGGCGTTGGCCCAAAACGGTTCCACCCACCGCCCATCGCCATGACGGATCTACCAAGAATCGATGCGGTGATGATCTCGCATGATCACTATGACCACCTGGACATGCGCACGGTTCAATATCTGGCCTCCACGGGAACACGCTTTGTCGTTCCCCTTGGGGTCGGCGCTCATCTTGACGAATGGGGTGTGCCGAAAAGGCAGATCACCGAATTGGACTGGTGGGGGTCAACGGAATTTGGAGGGCTAACGATCATCTGCACGCCCGCCCAACACTATTCGAGCCGAGGCATTTTTGACTACAAAGCAACACTCTGGTCTTCCTGGTCTGTCATTGGACCCAAGCACCGCGTTTTTAATAGCGGAGATACAGGATTTGCCGATCATTTCCAGAAAATCGGCAAACGATTTGGGCCCTTTGACCTGGGCATCATCAGAATCGGGCAATACGGTCCGGGTGCTTCATGGATCTACAGCAACATGAATCCCGAGGATGCGATTAAGGCACACTTTGCCGTTGAGAAGCGCCGTACGCTTCCCGTGCACTGGGCCGCTGCCGCCGTGGCGCCCGCACGGCTGGCCCGCACCTTCCCCGACCGTCCCCGGAACCCGCCCGGACCGGCCGTCGTGGCATCGGCGATCATCTGGGCGACGGTCGGGCGCCCAACGCCACGCGGCGTGGAAATGTCGCGGCTGTCCTACCTGATCACGACTCGATCAGGTTCTTGATCGCCGGCACTCGGTCGGCCCCGGCGCGGGGCCGTTACCGCTTGCACTTGTCGTCGATCTCGCACCAACATCCGTCCTTGACGCACACGGTCATGCAGCCCGAGATGCAGACTCCGCCGGTATAGGTGAGGTCCTCGGCGTCGGCGATCGGCCCGCTGATCCGGTCTTCCTTTTGCACCGGGCACGACGGATCGACAGCGCATTCCTGGATCTTCAAGAACTGCTCGTACGGATAGTCCTGGGCGGCGGCGGCGGTCCACCACGCTCCGACCAGAGCAAAGACGATGACGAGTGTTCTCATCACAGATTCCCTCCCCGTGTTCGTGCCGTGCCAGCCTCCGAAGAACCCCACGGCACGATTCTAGACGTTGTCGCCCGACATCCCTCGGTGACCTCCTCCGACTGTCGGCAATGATAGTAAGAATGCCGATCGCCGGCGAGTCAAGCGTTGGTTGCCACACTTCGGATCGGCGCGGTGGCGAAGCGCCGCCCGGGGTGCTAGGCTGCCCGACCATGCGCGGCATGCTTGCGATGATCCTGATCGGCCTGCCGACCTTCGCTTGGGCCGAGATCGTCGGACCGGCGCGGGCGGTGGACGGCGATACGATCGAGGTGGCCGGGCGGACGATCGACCTGGCCGGGATCGATGCGCCCGAGTTCGATCAACTTTGCCTACGCGGCGGCGGAATCGTCGCCTGCGGCGTGATTTCGCGCAGCCAGCTCGCCGATCTCACCGCCGGTGTCGCGGTCGCCTGCGCGCCATCCGGCGAGCGGGCCGGAGGCCGCCTCACCGCCCGCTGCACCGCCGGCGATTACGACTTGTCCGAGGGCATGGTCTACACCGGCTGGGCGCTCGAGGCGCCGGGCTCGGCGCGGCGCTATCGCCGGGTCCAGGAGCGCTCGCGCGAGGCCGGACGCGGGCTTTGGGGGCTCGAGTTCGTGACCCCGTGGGACTGGCGGGCGGGCAAGCGCCTGGCGCCCGAGCCGGCGGCCAAATAGACCGGCGCGCACCGCTCGGGCGACCAGTGACATCGCGAACCGCGCGCCAAGACATTACGCGTGCGCTGGTCTTTCGAGCCGAATCTCCGGCATGGTCTGGATCGCTTCGCGATGCATCGTATCGAAGGTGAACACATGGGGCGGCGTGCCGCTGAACCCTTCGGATTTCAGCTTGCTGTAGAACGTGTCGGCATCGCGATAGGTTACCGGGCCCAGCGTTCGCGGGAGATCATAGTAATTGGTGAGCAACGACGAATAGACGCACCCGGTCATGCATTTGGGCCAGGGATTGATGATTCGCGCAATCCGGTCCAACAAGATCCCGAACTCGCTGGCTCGCTCGGTGTGCGAAAAGACGTCGGCCAGCTCCAGGGTTTCCACACCGTGAAGGCCGCCGGCGATCGTGATCCTGATGTCGGCGGCGGCGGCAATCCGTGACGCCGCGCGCTCGGCGTCGAACCCGAACGGGAACGAATCGTCGACCAGGAGTGTCCCGGGTCTCAATTGGTCGACATCGATCACGAGCGGCGTCGACGTCGCCGACAGGAACAGCGAACAGCGATCGTAGAGCCATGGCGGCAGGCCGCCGTCCTTGTCTATCGCGACCACTTCGACGTCGCCCTTCAAGTCTTCCCTGATGCGCAGCAGCCGGTCTCTGTTTTGAGTGATGTCGACGATGAAGACCTTCCTTGGCGATCCGCGCGCGTCGAGCAGCCGCAAGATTCCTTGGCCGATCGACCCGATCCCGACGAAACCCACCGATTCGTCGTCGTAGCTTCTGCCGGCGGTCGTCAGAATGGATTCCACGTTGAAGGCAAACGCAGCGACGACCGCGGCATGGCCCGTGGTCAGGCTCGGTGATCGCCCCGCGTCATCATCCGGGGCGGCAGGCCCGACTCGGTCGGCGATGTCGCGAGCGTAGTCGGTGGCGGCCGGGATCATACCGGTAAACGAGATGCAACGGGCGCCCGCGTCGACAGCCAGCGCGATGCCTTTCAAGGCGGCTTCGACCGTCCGGCGCCGGTCTTCGAACAGGGTCATGTCGACCACCGGGATCAGGATGGTGCCGACGCGCCCATAGGGGCTGGTCCAGATATGGGTCAGCAAGGGCCCGTCCCGCAACACCTCGTCACACAAGGCTTGCGCGGTCGCGACCTCGCGTGCATGCCGGTCGAGGGTCGGGCGCTCGGCGGGAAACGCGATCAAGGACGCGGCATCGATGAGTTGCTCGGTGCCCATACTCAAACTAGGCACCGCTGGCCCGTGGGCGCCTTGATACAAATCAGTTTGACGGTTCCGGACAATCGATTCTTGACGGCAATAATTTCATAATATAGAAAATAATTTCATAAATATGAAAACATCGGTCAAATCCGCCGACCGTGCCCTCGACGTGTTCGAAGCGTTCAGCCTGCGCCAGCGGCCACTTTCGTTGACCCAGATCGCCGAGGCGATCGGCGCCCCGGCGAGCAGTTGCCACGGTCTGATCCGCACCCTGGAGAGCCGCGGCTACCTTTGCTCGGCGGGACGGCGGCTGTTGTACCCGACGCGGCGGCTCTACGAAGTGGCCCGCGCCATCCTGGCTCACGATCCGGTGCTCGAGCGCGCCGAGCCCGAGCTCGCCCGGCTGCGCGATGCGACGCGGGAAACGGTGATCCTGGGCAAGCGTCAGGACGACGGCGTGGTTTACCTCGCCGTACACGAAGGGCTGCACACGATCCGCTATTCCGCCGGTCCGGGCGAGGTCAAGCCGCTGCATTCCAGCGCCATCGGCAAGGCGATGCTGGGTTCGCTGCCGGAGGCCGAACTGGACGGAGTGCTGCGGCACCTGGAATTGCCACGGGTGACCGAAAACACCCTGACCACGGTGACCCGGTTGGCCGGGGACATCGCCATCGGCCGCGAGCGCGGCTATTTTGTCACGCGCGGCGAGAACGTGGCCGATGTCATGGCGGTCGCGACGAGCCTGGTGCTCAATGACGAGCCTTACGGGATCGCCATCGCCGGCCCGATCCAGCGCATGGAGCCGATGCTGACCGAATATGGCGAGCGCCTGGGCCAAACGCGCCGCGCCCTGGCGGCGGCGATCCCGTCGTGACCGACCCGCACCTCGTCGTCGCGGTCACCGACGGGCGCCTGGCGGTCACCATCGACCGGGCGGACAAACGCAACGCGCTGAGCCGCGCCGTCCTCGCCGAGCTGCGGGAGACCTTCGAACACCATGCCGCGGATGACGGCCTCCGGGTCGCGACGCTGACCGGCGCCGGCGACAAGAGTTTCGCCGCCGGCGGCGACCTGCGCGACCTCGCCACCGTGCGCACCGTCAAGGAGGCAAAGATCATGGCCGATCAGGCGAAGGCGGCGCTCGACGCGATCGGCGGTTTCCCGGTGCCGGTCGTCGCCGCGCTCAACGGCGACGCGCTCGGCGGCGGCGCCGAGCTGGCGGCGGCTTGCGACTTCCGCGTCGCCGCGTCGCACGCGCGCATCGGCTTCATCCAGGGACGCCTCAACATCGCCACCGCCTGGGGCGGCGGCATCGACCTCGCGCGCATCGTCGGCCCGGCCCGGGCGCTGCGCCTGCTCGCGCGCGGCGAGCTGCTGTCGGGCGAGCAGGCCATGGCAGTCGGTCTGGTCGACGCCGCCGCCGGGGACGGCCAGGCCCTCGACGACTGCCTCGAGGGGTTTCTGGCGCCAATCATGGGCCAGGCGCCGCAGGTGCTGCGCGCCTTCAAGGCGCTCGGCCTCGGTGCGCGCCGGGGCCTGCCGCGCGACCAGCTGATGCGACTCGAGACACGGCTGTTCGCCGACACCTGGGTGCACCAGGACCACTGGGACGCCGCCGACAAACTGCTGCGATGACGGAGCCGAACCATGACTGAAGCCAAGGCCAAGTCTGACACCGCCGGCCGCGAGACCGGGCCAGGCATCCCGCGGCCGGTGACGCCATCGGGCATCGAGGTGCCCGAGGTCGTCACGCCCGACATGGTGGCGGCGGAGGGGCCGGGTCTGCCCGGCAAATACCCCTTCACCCGAGGCATTTTCCCGAACGGCTTTCGCGGGCGGCTGTGGACGTTCCGCCAGTATTCGGGTTTCGGCTCGGCCGAGGATACCAACGAGCGCTACCGCTTCCTGCTGGAGCGGGGCCAGACCGGCCTTTCGGTCGCGCTCGACCTGCCGACCCAATGCGGCTACGACCCGGTCGACCCGATGGCGACGGCCGAGGTCGGCAAGGTCGGCGTGTCCCTGTCCAACTTGGCCGAGATGGAGGTGCTGTTCGACGGCATCGATCTCGGCGGCATCTCGACCTCGTTCACCATCAACGGCTCGGCGGCGATGATCTACGCCATGTACCTCGCCGCCGCCGACAAGCAGGGGGTGGCGCGCGACAAGCTGACCGGCACCATCCAGAACGACATCCTCAAGGAGTACGTGGCCCGCGGCACCTGGATCTTTCCGGTCCGACCGTCGATGCGCCTGATCGCCGACACGGTGCTGTTTTCGAACCGGGAGACGCCGCGCTTCAACCCGATCAGCATCGCCGGCGCGCATGTGCGCGACGCCGGCTGCACCGCGGTCGAGGAGATCGCCTACACGCTGGCCAACGGCCTCGGCTATGTCGACGAGCTGGTCAAGCGCGGCGGCGCGGTCGAGAACTTCGCCAAGCGTCTGTCCTTCTTCTTCTACGTCCACATGGATTTCTTCGAGGAGGTCTGCAAGTTCCGCGCGGCCCGGCGCCTGTGGGCCAAGCTGTTGAAGGAACGCTACGGCGTCGCGGACGACAAGGCACTGCGCTTCCGCTTCGGCGTGGTCTGTGGCGGTTCGTCGCTGATCGCGCCGCAACCGCACAACAACATCGTGCGCGTCGGCGTCGAGACCATGGCCGCGGTCCTCGGCGGCGCCCAGTCGATCTTCACCTGCGCCTACGACGAGGCGTTCCAGATCCCGACCGAGGCGAGCGCCGAGATCGCGCTGCGCACCCAGCAGATCGTGGCCCATGAGAGCGGCATCTCGAAGACCGTCGATCCCCTCGGCGGCAGCTACTACGTCGAGTGGCTGACCGACCAGATGGAGGCCGAGGTCGTCAAGGTGATGGACGAAATCGACGACTATGGCGGTGTCATCCGGGCGATCGAGGACGGCTGGCTGCAGATGCGCATTGCCGAGCGGGCGCTGGAGCGCAAATTGTCGACGGACAGCGGCGAGCAGGTCGTCGTGGGCCAGAACTATTTCCGCCGCGACGACGAGGCGGGCGCGGTCGGCGAGGTGTTCCGCATCGACCCCAAGGCGACCAGGCGCGTCGTCGAGAAGTACGCGGCGGTCCGCGACCGCAGAGACGACGGGGTGGTGGAGA
>JASLSL010000256.1 GCA_030743445.1 Alphaproteobacteria bacterium | reverse complement strand
TGGATTACGCCAACCGCCGGCGGATCAAGATTTGGGGCCGCGCCAAAGTGATCGAGAACGACCCGGCGCTGCTGAAGGAACTCGCCGACCCGGCCTACCGGGCGGACCCGGAGCAAGCCATCGTCTTCACCCTCGACGCCTGGGATAGTAACTGCCCGCAGCACATCCCGCGCCTGTTCAGCGAGGCCGAGCTGCGCGTGATCACCGGCGGGCTCGAGGCCCGTATCGCCGAGCTCGAGGCGAAGCTCGAACGGAACGATTGAGGAGGGGCGCTTCAACCCAACCAAGGAGACTACCATGAACCTCAATCACGTCACCGACGAACGCTTCGAGACGGAAGTGCTCGGCGCCGAATCCCCGGTCCTCGTCGACTTCTGGGCCGAATGGTGCGGCCCCTGCCAACAGATCGGCCCGATGGTCGAGGAACTGGCGGAGGAGTTCGACGGCCGCCTCGCGGTCGCCAAGCTCGACGTCGACGACAACCCGGCGACGCCGGCAAAGTTCGGCGTCCGCGGCATCCCGACCCTGATGATCTTCAAGGACGGCGCGGTCGCAGCAACCAAGGTCGGCACCATGCCGAAGCGTGAGCTGCAGGACTGGGTCGACTCCCACCTCTGAGACATCCGCGCGGCACCCCCAGACTGCGCGAGGCGGTCGGCCGGGCCGGCGAAGGCTCCCCCTTCGCTGCCCGGCCGGTCCCGTTAGACCGGCGTAAATCGAGACATATATAATTAATCAGATGCCGGCGGATCGAGCCCGGCCATGAGCCCGGACATGATTGGGGGAGCGCGCGGCGCGATGAAACTGCTGTCGGTCAACGTTTCCCTGCCACGCGACATCAGCCACGACGGCAAGACCGTGCGCACCGGTATCTTCAAGCAGCCGGTCGAGGGCCGGGTCATGCTGCGGGAGCTCAACATCGAGGGCGACGGGCAGGCCGACCTGGTCGGCCACGGGGGCATTCACAAGGCGGCCTACGTCTATTCCCTCGAGAACTATCGCTATTGGGAAGACGAGCTCGGCCGATCGGACTTCGACTACGGACAGTTCGGCGAGAACTTCACCGTCGAAGGCATGCTCGACGACGACATCCACGTCGGTGACACCTTCCGCATCGGCGCCGCGCTGGTCGAGGTTACGCAACCGCGGGTACCGTGCTTCAAGCTCGGCATCCGGATGGGCATCCAAGGGTTCGAGCACGTGTTGTTGTCGAGCAATCGCATCGGCTTTTACCTGCGCGTTATCGAGCAAGGCGAGGTCGGCGCCGGCGACGCCATCGAGGCAGTCGACGTCGACCCCGAGCGCATGAGTGTCGCCGAGGTCAACAACCTGCTCTACTTCGACCTCGGCAACCTGGACGGCGCGCGCAAGGCGCTGCGCATCAAGGCGCTGTCGCCGGGTTGGCACGGCTCGTTCGAGGACCGCTTGGCAAAGGCCGAGGTCTCGGGCAAGACGGCCGAAGGTTTTCGCACCCTGGTCGTCGACCGAATCGAGCCCGAGAGCGAAAACATCTCCTCGTTCTACCTGGTCCCGGAGGACGGCAAAAAGCTGCCGCCATTCATGCCGGGCCAGTTCTTGCCGCTCAGGCTGGACATCCCCGGCGAGCCCAAGCCCTTGAACCGCACCTATTCGCTGTCCGACCGCCCGGGTCGGGATTACTACCGGCTCACCATCAAGCGCGAGCCGCCGCCGAAGGACCGGCCCGACGCACCACCCGGCCGGTCGTCCAATTACTTCCATGACGGTCTCAAGCCGGGGGCCAAGCTGCGCGTTAGGTCGCCGCGCGGGAAGTTCTATCTCGATCCCAAAGCCAGCTCGCCGGTGGCGCTGGTCAGCGCCGGGGTCGGCCTGACGCCGATGATCAGCATGCTCAACGCCATCGTCGAGGCCGGTACCGGCCGTCCCACATGGTTCGTCCATGGTGCGCGAAACGGCGCCGAGCACGCCATGGGCGCGCATGTCCGCCGCCTTGTCGAGGAAAACGAGTTCGTACAGGCGCACGTTCGCTACAGCCGCCCGGACGCGCAGGAAATGGAGGGCCGGGACTACGATAGCGAAGGCCATGTCGACGCGGCGCTGCTCGAACGCTTGCTGCCCGACCAAGACGTCGACTACTACCTCTGCGGACCGACCCCGTTCATGAAATCGGTCTTCGGCGGCCTGCTTGCCGGAGGCGCGGCGGAAGACCGCATCCATTACGAGTTTTTCGGGCCGGCATCGGCGCTACGGGAAGGCGCGGAAGCGGCCGGCGGCGACTGCGTTGAATGTTCGACCGAGATCGAGGTCATGTTCAAGCGCTCGGGCGTCACCGCCAATTGGAACCCGTCGTTCGGGACCCTCCTCGACATGGCGGAGGGGATGGGCCTCAGCCCGGCCTACAGTTGCCGCTCGGGGATCTGCCAGACCTGCATCTCGGCAATCGAGGACGGCGAGGTCGAATACGTCGAGGAACCGCTCGATCCGCCGGACGACGACGCGGTGTTGATCTGCTGCGCCAAACCGACGACCGACGTCGTGATCGACGCTTGAATCCCTCCCGCCGGCTTCAAATTGTCGCGATGGCCGTTGAACCGCCGGCCGGCCGGGCTAAGCTAATTTAGCCGGGCAAACCGACACAAAAAATCAGCGGGGATCAGTCCATGGCCGAGAAATTCGACGCGATTATCATCGGCACCGGCCAGGCCGGCCCGTCGCTCGCCCAACGCATGACCGGCGAAGGCATGAAGGTCGCGATCATCGAGCGCAAGCTGTTCGGCGGCACCTGCGTCAACGTCGGCTGCATCCCGACCAAGACCCTGGTGGCGAGCGCCCGCGCCGCCTATGTGGCGCGCCGCGGCGGCGACTTCGGCGTCGTGATCGGCGGTGACATCGAAGTCGATATGAAACGGGTCAAGGCGCGTAAGGACGGCGTGGTCCAGCAGTCGAACCAGGGTGTGACCAACTGGATGAAGAACATGGACAATCTGACCGTCTACGAGGGTCACGGCCGCCTCGAGAGCGCCAATTCGGTCAGCGTCAACGGCGACATGCTGGCGGCCGACAGGATCGTGCTCAACGTCGGCGGTCGCGCGCGTGTCCCCGACATGCCCGGGATCGACGAGATCGACTACCTCACCAACTCCAGCATGATGGAAGTCGACTTCCTGCCGGAGCATCTGATCATCATCGGCGGGAGCTATATCGGGCTCGAGTTCGCCCAGATGTATCGACGCTTCGGCAGCCGCGTCACCGTCGTGGAAATGGGCGACAGGTTGATCGCGCGCGACGACCCGGACGTCTCGAATGCGGTCAAGGAAATCCTCGAGACCGAGGGCGTCGAGGTGCGTCTCGAGGCGGAGTGCGTCGGATTCGAGCAGCGAGGCGAGCACGTAGCGGTCACCGCCAACTGCGAGCCGGGCCCCGAAGAGGTCGTGGGCTCGCATGTCCTTTTGGCCGTCGGCCGCGTCCCCAACACCGACGATCTGGGTTTGGACGCGGCCGGTGTGGAGACCGACGGACGCGGCTTCATCACGGTCGACGACCAGCTCGCCACCAACGTGCCGGGCATCTGGGCGATCGGCGACGTCAACGGAAGGGGCGCCTTTACCCACACCTCTTACAACGACTACGAAATTCTCGCGGCCAACATGTTCGATGACGACCCCCGCCGGGTCAGCGACCGGCATACCGTCTACGGCCTGTTCGTCGACCCGCCGCTCGGCCGGGTCGGCATGACCGAGCGCGAAGTACGGGAGTCGGGACGCAAGGCGCTGGTCGGCAAGATGATGATGGAGCGTGTCGGGCGGGCGCGCGAACGCAGCGAGACCCAAGGCTTCATGAAAATATTCATCGACGCCGAGACCGAGCGGATCCTGGGCGCGGCGCTATTGGGAATTGGCGGCGACGAGATCATCCACACGCTGATCGACGTGATGTACGCCGACGCGCCCTACACGGTGATCCAGCGCGCCATGCACATCCACCCGACGGTCTCGGAGCTGATCCCGACGATGTTGGCCGACCTGGCGCCGCTCGAGTAGGCGGGACTCGGCTTAGAACTTCTCGATCCAGGGCCGGAGGTCGAGCTCGTGGGTCCAGGCGCTGCGCGGCTGTCGGTGCAGCATCCAGTAATTCTCGGCGATCTCGTCGGGCTGCAGGATGCCGTCCTGCTCCTTCAAGGCGTAGCGCTCGGGGAAGTTCTCCCGGACCCATTCGGTGTCGATCGCGCCGTCGATCACCACATGGGCGACGTGGATGCCCTGGGGGCCGAGCTCGCGGGCCAGGCTCTGGGCGAACGCGCGGAGCGCGTGCTTGGCGCTGGCGAAGGCGGAAAAGCTGGGCCCCCCGCGCAGGCTGGCGGTGGCGCCGGTGAAGAGGATGGTGCCGCGGCCGCGCGGTATCATCCGCTTGGCGACCTCGCGTCCGGTCAGGAACCCGGCGAAGCAGCTCATCTGCCAGACCTTGTAGTAGACCCGCGCGGTGGTCTCGATGACCTCGAAGCGGACGTTGCCGCCGATGTTGAAGACCGCGACCTCGATCGGCGCGATGTCGCGCTCGATCTCCTCGACCAGTTCGATCACCTGGTCCTCGTCGCGCGCATCCCGCCCAAAGGGCCGCGCCTCGCCGCCCTCGGCCTCGATCGCCTCGACCAGGGGGGCCAGCTTGTCGCCGTTGCGCCGCGCGACGCAGGTAATGAAGCCCTCGCGCGCGAAGCGCCGGGCGATCGCGCCGCCGAGCGCGTCCCCGGCGCCGATCACCAGTGCCGCCTTTTTCTCCGCCATCTCTTCCTCCATTCGCTCGTATCTGGTTAAACGATTGACGAGGGACGCGATAGTCCCTATTCGCGACGGCAGAAACGGCAACACGGCTCGGGGAGATAGGCCATTCTCACGGTCACGGCGAAAACGCTGAAACAACAACTGACGAACATCTTCCTCGCCTGGGGCATGGCGGCGGAAGACGTCGGTATCATCACCGACAACATGGTCGAGGCCGATCTGCGCGGCATCGACTCGCATGGCGCCGGCATGGTGCCGCAATACGATCGCCAACGGCACCAGGGCGCAATCAACGTGACCCCGAAGATCGAGGTGGTGCGCGACCTCGGCGCCATCGCCCTGATCGACGCCGACCACGGGCTCGGGCACGTGCCGGCGACGCGCGCGATGCAGCTCGCCTGCGACAAGGCCGAGAAGCTCGGCGTCGGCGCGGTCGCGGTCAGGAATTCGAACCACTACGGCGCTGCCGGGGTCTATTCGGAAATGGCCGCGACCCGAGGCCTGATCGGCATCGCCACGACGGGCACCAGCCAGCGTTCGGTGGTCCCGACCTTCGCCAAGGAGCCGCGGTTTTCGACCAACCCGATCGCCTTCGCGGCACCCGCAAAACGCAATCCGCCGTTCTCGCTCGACATGGCGACCAGCACGATCGCGGTCGGCAAGCTCAACGTCGCCCGACGCGCCGGCAAGGAAATCCCGATCGGCTGGGCGATGGACGAGACCGGCATGCCCACGACCGACCCGACGGCGGCGCTCGATGCGGTGCCGAAGCGGCTTTCGCCCTTGGGCGGCTCCCGCGAGCTCGGCTCGCACAAGGGCTACGGCCTGGCGGTGATGGTCGATATTCTGTCCAGCGTGCTCTCTGGCTCGTTCATCGGCAGCTACAACCTCAAGACCGGCGAGCAGGAGCAGTACATCAACGTCGGCCATTTCAGCCTGGCGCTCGACCCCGCCGCCTTCCGCGGCGAGGACGGCGCGTTCGAGGACGAGATGGACGATCTGATCAACATGCTGCACGCGACCGAGCCGGCCGACGAGGGCCAAACGGTGCTGGTCGCCGGCGACCCGGAGCACGCCGAGCGCAAGTGGCGGGTCAAGAACGGTATCCCGATGACCGACACCCTGGTGCGAGAGGTGCGCCAGGTCGCCGCGGCGTGCGGCGCCCACTTCACGCTCGAGAGCGACGAGGCGGCGTGAGGAGCGAGCCCCCATGTTTGGCACGTTGAAGGCTGGATTGCAGGAACAGATGCGGCGGCACCGCAACCGTCCGTTCCTCGAGGCGACGACGGCGGCGAGCGCGCTGGTGGCGCTGGCCGACGAGGACCTCAGCCTTTCGGAAAGCCACCGGGTCGACCAGATATTGGAAAACCTCGAGGCGCTCAGCGTCTACGACGTCCGCAAGGCGAAGCGGCGCTTCCAGGACTATGTCGACGCGATTCGCGACGACGCGGAATCGGGCCGCATCCGGGCCTTGGAGGCGGTCACCCAAATCGCCGAGGACGCGGAAGAGGTCGAGCTATTGGTCCGTGTCTGCATGGCGGTCAGTTGGGCCGACGGCGAGCTGCACCCGGCCGAACGCACCCAGATCGAGGATATCTGCAAGCTGCTCGACACCGAGCCGCCGGATTTCAAGGCGCCGGGTTAGACCCGTCACTCAATCACGTCTTTTCGTCATTCCCGCGAAAGCGGCAAAATAAGGGGACACGATGGTGAAGGTTCGTGCGACATGAATCGGTGTGCCGAAATCGTGTCCCCGTATTTTGCCTCACCCTGAGCCTGTAGAAGGGTGAGGACGAGATTCTTGCTTGGACCCCCTCCCCCTAGCCCCCTCCCTCGTTGGGGAGGAGGAATTTATTTAGACCCGCACTTTGAATCCCCTCCCCCCGACGAGGGGGAGGGTTAGGGAGGGGGGGGTCCGCCGGAGCCTGGCCACGCGAAGGCGAGGCGGGGATGACCGCTTGTGAAGGTTCCTCGGTACGGCCCCCGCTACAATTACTAGTTCACTGCAAGGCGAGATAGGCCAGCATCGCGACCACCAGGGCGGCGAGAATCCAGAGCCCCACGCGGCGGCCCGACACGGACTCGGTCGCCTCTTGGTCCGGCGTCGCCGCCGATTGGTCGTCCGCCGCCTGCTCGGCGGGAAACAGCTCGTCCGTCCCCTCCTCGCGCAACACTTCGTCGGCGGAGAGGGGCTTCGGCTTGTCGCGCTCGTCGGTCATGTCGTCGCTCCCTACCGTTCATACCCCAGGTTCGGCGCGAGCCAGCGTTCGGCGACGTGGAGCTCGATGCCGCGGCGGCGGGCGTAGTCCTCGACCTGGTCCTTTCCGATGCGCCCGACGCCGAAATACGCCGCCTCCGGGTGCGCGAGGTAATAGCCCGAGACCGCCGCCCCCGGCAGCATGGCCATGCTCTCGGTGAGCTCGATCCCGGCCCGCGCCGTCGCCTCCAGCAGCTCGAAGAGCTTGGGCTTCTCCGAATGGTCGGGACAGGCGGGATATCCCGGCGCGGGGCGGATGCCACGATAGGCCTCGGCGATCAGCGCCTCGTTGGAGAGGTCCTCGTCCGGCGCGTAACCCCAGAACTCTTTGCGGACGCGCTCGTGCATCCGCTCGGCGAAGGCCTCGGCCAAGCGGTCGGCAAGCGCCTGCAGGAGAATCCCGCTGAAATCGTCGTGGTTCGACTTGAAGTCCTGGAGCTTCTCCTCGATGCCGAGCCCCGTGGTCACCGCGAAGCCGCCGATATAGTCGGCAATGCCGGTGTCCTTGGGTGCGATGAAATCCGCCAAACACAAATTCGCCCGGTCGCCCGACTTCGCCATCTGCTGGCGCAGGAAGTGGACGGTTCCCGTCGTTTTCTCGCGATCGTCCCCCGAATAGATTTCGACGTCGTCGTCGCCGACCGAATTCGCCGGGAAGAATCCGATGACGCCCTTGGCCACGAGCCATTTCTCCTCGACGATCCTGGCCAGCATTTCCCGGGCGTCGTCGAACAGGCTTCGCGCCGCCTCGCCGACCACATCGTCCTCGAGGATCGCCGGATAGGTCCCGGCGAGCTCCCAGGTCCGGAAGAACGGGGTCCAGTCGATCTGTGGCGTAAGATCGGCGAGGTCGTAGTCCGCGAAGGTCTCGAGGCCGAGGAAGCTCGGCTTCGGGGGTGCTGCACCGGTCCAGTCGACTCTGTGCTTGTTGGCGCGCGCCTCGGCGATCGTTCTGCCCGGCCCCTTGTCGCCGCGACCGACATGGCCGGCGCGCACCGTCTCGTACTCGGCCCGGACCTTCTCGACCAGGTCGTCGCGGAGATTGTCGCTGACCAGGGCACCGGCGACGCCGACCGCGCGCGAGGCGTCGACCACGTGGATCGTCGAACCCTCGTAGTTCGGCGCAACCTTGACCGCGGTGTGAACCTTCGAGGTCGTCGCCCCGCCGATCAGCAGCGGAATCTCGAAGCCCTCGCGCTCCATCTCGCGGGCCACGGTGCACATCTCCTCGAGCGACGGCGTGATCAGGCCCGAAAGGCCGATCAAGTCGGCGCCCGCCTCGCGCGCCGCCTCGAAAATCTTCTGGTAGGGCACCATGACGCCGAGGTCGACGACCTCGAAGTTGTTACATTGCAGCACCACGCCGACGATGTTCTTGCCGATGTCGTGGACGTCGCCCTTGACCGTCGCCATCACGATCTTGCCCTTGGGTCCGGCGGCCTCGTCCTTCTCGGCCTCGATGAAGGGATCGAGGTGCGCGACCGCCCGCTTCATCACCCGGGCGCTCTTGACGACCTGCGGCAGGAACATCTTGCCGGCGCCGAACAGATCGCCGACCACGTTCATGCCGTCCATCAGCGGCCCCTCGATGACTTCGATCGGCCTATCGTAGGCGAGCCGCGCCTCCTCGGTGTCGTCGACGATGTAGTCGGCGATGCCCTCGACCAGCGCGTGACACAAGCGCTCCTCGACCGCTGTCTCGCGCCACGCCAGGTCCTCGACCTTGGCCCGGCGCTGGCCCTTGAAGGTATCGGCGACCTCGAGCAAGCGCTCGGTCGAATCCTCGCGCTTGTTGAACACCACGTCCTCGACCCGCTCGCGCAGATCGTCCGGAATGTCCTCGTAGACCGCGAGTTGGCCCGCGTTGACGATCGCCATGTCGAGCCCGGCGTGGATCGCATGGTAGAGGAACACCGTGTGCATCGCCTCGCGGATCGGGTTGTTGCCGCGGAACGAGAAGCTGAAATTCGAAAGCCCGCCCGAAACCATGGCATGAGGCAGCTTCTGCTTGATTCCGCGGCAGGCCTCGATGAAGGCGACGCCGTAGTTGTCGTGCTCCTCGATGCCGGTCGCGACGGCGAAGATGTTGGGATCGAAGATGATGTCCTGGGGCTCGAACCCGACCTCGTCGACCAGGATGCGATACGACTGCTCGCAGATCGCGACCTTGCGCTCGATGGTGTCGGCCTGGCCCTCCTCGTCGAACGCCATGACGACGACGGCCGCACCATAGCGCAGGATCTGCCGCGCCTGCGCCTTGAACGGCGCCTCGCCCTCCTTCAGGCTGATCGAGTTGACCACGCCCTTGCCCTGGACGCATTTCAGCCCGGCCTCGATGACCGAGAACTTCGAGCTGTCGATCATGATCGGCACCCGGCTGATGTCGGGCTCGGTCGCGACCAGGTTGAGGAAGGTCGTCATCGCCGTCTCGGAATCGAGCATCGCCTCGTCCATGTTGACGTCGATCACCTGGGCGCCGTTGGCGACCTGCTGGCGGGCGACCTCCAAGGCGGTCTCGTAATCGCCGTTCATGATCAACTCGTTGAACCGCGGCGAGCCGGCGACGTTGGTCCGCTCGCCGACATTGACGAAGCCGGTGACCTCGTCGAAGGCGAGCGGCTCGAGACCGGAGAGCCGGCAGACGCGCTCGACCTCGGGCAGATGGCGCGGCTTGTGGGCGGTGACCGCGTCGGCGATCGCCGCGATGTGATCCGGCGTCGTGCCGCAGCAGCCGCCGACGATGTTGACGAAGCCGCTCTCGGCAAACTCACCCAGGATCTCGGCCATGTATTCGGGCGTGTCATCGTACTCGCCGAATTCGTTTGGCAGGCCGGCGTTGGGGTAAACCGAAACCGGCACGCCCGCGACGTGGGCGATCTCCTGGATGTGCGGGCGCAGGTCGGCCGCACCCAAGGCGCAATTGAGGCCGATCGATATCGGGTTGGCGTGGGCGATCGAGTTCCAGAACGCCGCCGGCGTCTGGCCCGAAAGCGTGCGCCCCGAGGCGTCGGTGATGGTGCCCGAGATCATTACCGGCAGGCGACTGCCGGTATCGTCGAAATACTTGTGCAGGGCGTAGATCGCGGCCTTGGAGTTCAACGTGTCGAAGATCGTCTCGACCAGCAGGATGTCGGAGCCACCCTCGACCAGGCCGCGGATCGATTCCAAATAGGCGGCGACCAGCTCATCGAAGGCGACGTTGCGCAGGCCGGGATCGTTGACGTCGGGCGAGATCGAGGCGGTCCTGTTGGTCGGCCCGAGCGCGCCGGCGACGAAGCGCGGCTTCGCCGGGGTTTCGCGCTCGAAGTCGTCGGCCGCTTCGCGGGCGATCCGGGCGGCCTCGAAGTTGATCTCGTAGACCAGGTCCGCGAGCCCGTAATCCGCCTGCGAGATCGAGGTCGCGTTGAAGGTATTGGTCTCGACGATATCGGCGCCGACCCGGAAGAAGTCGGCATGGATGTCGCGGATGACGTCCGGCTGGGTCAGGACCAGGAGGTCGTTGTCGCCCTTGAGGTCCTGGCCGTGATCCTTGAAGCGCTCGCCACGGAAATCCGCCTCGTCCAAGACCTGGGCTTGGACCATCGTGCCCATGGCGCCGTCGAGCACCAGGATACGCTCGGCGAGCAGGCTTTCCAGCAGCGCCGTCCGTTTCGCTCTATCGGCTCCGTTCAGGGGCACGGGACCGCCTCACGCCGCCTTGGACAGGTCGGGACGCATGCCGAGCCGCCAGCAGATCGCATAGGTCAGCCCGGCCCGGTTCAGGGTGTAGAAATGGAACGCGTCGACGCCGTTGCGGCGCAGGTCCTCGCACTGCTCGACCGCGACCGTGGCGGCGATCAAATTGCGGATCTCCGGGTCCTCGTCGAGCCCCTCGAACAGCTCGGCCATCCAGCCCGGCACCGTGGCGCCGCAGCTCTCGGAGAACTCGACCACGCGGGTGAAGTTGGTGACCGGCAAGATGCCGGGGACGATCGGCACGTCGATGCCGGCCGCGGCACACCGGTCGCGGAACCGGTAGTAGAGTTCGTTGTCGAAGAAGTACTGGGTCAGCACCCGGCTGGCGCCGGCATCGACCTTGCGCTTCAGGTTGTCGAGGTCGGCCTCGAGATCCGGCGAATCCGGATGGATTTCGGGATAGCCGGCGACCGATATGTCGAAATCGGCGATGTCCTTCAGCCCGGCCGTCAGGGCGGCGCCATTCTCGTAGCCGCCCGGATGCGGCGCGTAGGCCGTCTCGCCCTTGGGCGGATCGCCCCTCAGCGCCACGATGCGGTGGATGCCGGCCTCCCACCACTCGGCGGCCAACTCGTCGACCTCCTCGCGTGTCGCGCCCACACAGGTCAGATGCGCCGCCGGCGGCACCGGCATCTCGTTGTGGATGCGGCTGACGATGCGCTCGGTGCGGTTGCGTGTCGTGCCGCCGGCGCCATAGGTCACCGAAAAGAACGCCGGGTTGAGCGGGGCGAGCTTGTGCAGCACGGCCCACAGGCGCTCTTCCGCCGCCTCGTCGTGCGGCGGAAAGAACTCGAAACTGACGGTCGGAACGTCGGCCATTGCGATGGTCCCTTATCCGGTTGCCGCCACCGACGCCTCGGCCGGCCTGTAAGCGGGCCAGAGACAGACGGTCAGCGGTTTGCCGGGCAGATGAATCGGCTTACCCGGCACGAGATGGGCGAGCTCGCACCAGCGGGCGACCTCTTCGTCGGTGAAGCCGAGCCAACGGTGCGCGTGCTCGCTCACTAGGTGCTCTTCGTGGTGTGGTGCGAAATCGACGACGATCAGACGGCCGCCCGGCCGCAGCACGCGCGCCGCCTCGGCGATTGCGATACGCGGGTCCTCGGCGTAATGCAGGGCGAGGTGCAGGGTCGCAATGTCGAAAGATTCGGCCGGTTGCGGAATCTGATTCATGTCGCCGTGGCGCACGTGACAGTTTCCGCTCGAACTGCGTTCCAGGTTGGCGCGCGCAACGGCGAGCATCTCGCGCGACAGGTCGATACCGACCGCTCGGCCGACTTGGCCGCCGACGACCTCGAGAATGCGCCCGGTTCCGGTGCCGATATCGATATGGTCCCACACGGTGTCCACCGGCAATAAAGACAATAGCGCCTCTTCGACCTTGGCGTCGTCGACATGCAGGCGGCGAATTTCGTCCCACTCGGCGGCATTGCGTCGGAAAAATGCGGCCGCCCGTTCGGCGCGCGCCTGCTTGACGTCGTCGAGGCGCTCTAGATCGCGGATCAACAATGGATCCCGATCTGGAATCATCTCGACCAGACGGCGCGCGAGAGCGGCGCCCGGCTCGTGCTCGGCTAGTCGGTAAAATGCCCAGGTTCCCTCGCGATAACGCTCGAGAAGGCCGGCCTCGACCAACAGCTTCAAGTGGCGCGATACGCGGGGTTGGCTCTGCCCCAAGATCTGTTTCAGTTCGCTCACCGTCAACTCACCCTGGCCGCACAGCGCCAGCAGCCTGAGCCGGGTTGGCTCGGCCGCCGCGCGCATGCCGTGAAGTAGTTTCTCCATGGGCTATCGGCTCCTGTCGGCGGGCCGGATCGGCAAACTTTCGATCCGCCAAATCGATCTGCCCGATTCGTCTTATAACTATATAAAGATATCTTTATGTTATGTAAAGATTGCAGTCGAATTTCTCCCGACCGGCGGTTATCGATTCTTAATTCGCGGTCGTGTTGTTCTTTGCTCGATGTCAAGAAATCCAGGAGGTTTGGAGGGTCACGACATTTTTGCAACACTAGTTGAGCGACAGCCGGATCGCGGCCTATCGTCTATGGTCTTATGCAAGCGCCTATGTTAGGAAATCTACAGCGGCGCTGTGATCAAAAGTGTTTCCGCGCGGCGCTCGGCGTTTGGTGGAATCGACTTAGGGATTAAAGGGGATGATTTTGACCAGTCATTCAGAGCATCAAAAAAATCGTTTTAGGTATGTCCCGCTCTTCGCTGGCGTATTGTTGCTGGGAGGATGTGCCGCGACAAAGGGTGCCGACGACGTCAACGATCCGTTCGAAACCGTCAATCGCGCGATCTTCGATTTCAATCTCGAACTCGACAGGGCGATCCTCCGTCCGGCCGCCCGGACCTATGCCGACAACGTGCCGGAGCGCATTCGCAGGATGGTGCATGCGGCGATCAATTTCATTCGCACGCCGATCATCCTGGCGAACGACATCCTGCAGGGCGATGTCGACCGGGCCGGCATCACGATGGCACGGACGATGACCAACCTCGTCCTCGGATTCGGCGGCACCGTCGACGCGGCGAGCGAAATGGGCGTCGAATTCCATGACGAGGATTTCGGTCAGACCCTGGCGATTTGGGGCGCCGAAGAAGGGCCGTATCTGGTCCTACCGCTGCTCGGCCCGTCCAACCCGCGCGACGCGATCGGAACCGGTGTGGATTCGTTCGGCGATCCGATGAACTTCTTCGCCGAGGAAGCCGCCGTTTCATTGCCGCGCACCGGCGCGAGCGCGGTCGACGCACGCTCGCGCAACCTCGACACGCTCGAGGATCTGGAGCGCACATCGCTCGATTTCTACGCCGCGGTCCGGAGCCTCTACCGGCAGCGCCGTAAGGACGAAATCAAGAATGGCGAGAGCCAGGATCCGGTGCCGATTCCGGCGATCAGCTTCGAGGGTCAGACCGCTCCGGCGACGCACGCAAAAGGCAGGGACGATTCGAAGCCGACCGTCAGCTTCGAGGAAGGCGTCGACAAGCCGCGTGCCGACAAGTCGAGAGACCTGGTCCCGACCGGTACCGGCGACGGAACCAAGCCGGACACCGAGCGCGCTAAAAAGCCGGCCGGTGAAAAGCCGAACATCAGCCTCGAAAACGAGCAAAAGGTTCCGGCGACGTCGACGGGCGACAAACCCGCTTAAACAGCACACCACCAGCCTATGATTGACCGTCGCCAGCTGCTTGCTCTCTTTTCAGCAGCACTGCTCGCTATTGTTCTGACGATTGCATCGTCGGACGCGGACGCGCGCGATTCGGGCGCCTTCGTGAAGGACCTCGGCGACCGGGCGATCGAGATGCTGACCTCCAAGGAGACCAGCAAGGACGAGCAGGAGCGCCGGTTCCGTACCCTTCTCCGCGAGGGCTTCGCGATCGACAAGATCGGCAAATTCGTGCTCGGCAAGTATCGTCGGAAAGCCAGCAAGGGCGAGATCGAGGATTTCCTGCTGCTGTTCGAAGATTACATCGTCTCGCTGTATTCCTCGGCGTTCCGCAATTTCTCGGGCGAGACCTTCAATATCAAGCGGGTGGTCAAGACGAAACGCGCGCGCGACACGATGGTCATCACTCAGATCGTCCCGACCAATAATGGTGCGCCGACCAAGATGATCTTCCAAGTCCGCACCATCGACAAGAACTTCAAGATCCTCGATATACGGATCGAGGGCGTCAGCATGATCATCACCCAGCGCGACGAATTCACCACCTACATCAGTAAGCACGGCGGCACCGTCGCCGCGTTGATCGACGCCTTGCGCAAGAAGACCAAGGACCTGAAGACCCGCGCCAAGGACGACAAGAAATAGCACCGGCGATCCGCGGAAAGATCGCCTCCACGCGCCGCCGGCCCCAGGGCCGGCTTTTCAATATCGAACGACAGACGCTACCGGGTCAGCGGGTTGTACTTGATACGATGCGGCCTGTCGGCTTCCTCGCCCAGGCGCCGGCGCCGGTCGGCCTCGTAATCCTCGTAATTGCCCTCGAACCATTCGACCTGACTGTCGCCCTCGAAGGCCAGGATGTGGGTCGCGATACGGTCGAGGAACCAGCGGTCGTGGCTGACGATGACGGCGCAGCCGGCGAAATCCAGCAACGCCTCCTCGAGCGCCCTGAGGGTGTCGACGTCGAGGTCGTTGGTCGGCTCGTCGAGCAGCAGCACGTTGGCGCCCGATTTAAGCATCTTGGCGAGATGCACCCTGTTGCGCTCGCCGCCCGACAACTGGCCGACTTTCTTTTGCTGGTCGGCGCCGCGGAAGTTGAAGGCGCCGACATAAGCGCGGCTCTGGATCTTGCGCTTGCCGAGATCGACCTCCTCCTCGCCCTCGGCGATCTCTTCCCAAACGGTGTTGTCGGCCGACAGCGTATCGCGCGATTGGTCGACGAAGCCGAGTTGGACCGTTTCGCCGAGGCGGAGGCTGCCGCCGTCCGGCTTCTCGTCGCCGGAGATCATGCGGAACAGGGTCGTCTTGCCGGCCCCATTCGCGCCGATCACGCCGACGATCCCGCCGGGCGGAAGTTTGAACGACAGATTCTCGATCAGCAGGCGATCGCCGAATCCCTTGGCCAGGTGGTCCGCCTCGATCACCACGTCGCCGAGTCGTTCGCCGGCGGGGATGATGATCTGCGCCGATCCGGGTTCCCGGTCGGCGCTTTCCGCCAACAGCTTCTCATAGGCGGTGATCCGCGCCTTGGCCTTGGCCTGACGGGCCCGCGGGCTCGCCTGGATCCACTCGCGCTCCCGCGCGAGCGTACCGATTCGCGCCGACTCGCCCTTAGCCTCGTGTTCCAGCCGCTTCTGCTTCTGCTCGAGCCAGGCCGAGTAGTTGCCCTCGTAGGGCACGCCGCGGCCGCGGTCGAGCTCGAGGATCCAGCCGGTCACGTTGTCGAGGAAATAACGGTCGTGGGTCACCATCACCACAGTGCCCTCGTATTCGCGCAAGTGCCGCTCGAGCCAAGCCACGGTCTCGGCGTCGAGATGGTTGGTCGGCTCGTCGAGCAGCAGAAGGTCGGGCTTCTGCAGCAACAGCCGGCAGAGCGCCACCCGCCGCCGCTCGCCGCCCGAGAGCGTCTTCACGTCCTGGTCGGCGGGCGGACAGCGCAGGGCATCCATCGCGATCTCGACCCGGCGCTCCAAATCCCAGGCGTCGGCAGCCTCGATATTCTCCTGCAGTTCGGCCTGCTGCTCGATCAGGTCGTTCATCTCGTCCGAGTCCTCGACCTCGCCGAGCTTGGCGCTGACCGCCTCGAAGCGCTCGACCAGCTCGCGTTCCCCGGCCAGGCCTTCGAGCACGTTATCCTGGACCGATTTTTTGTCGTCGAGCTCCGGCTCCTGCGACAGGAACCCGACGTCGGCACCCTCGGTCGCCCAGGCCCCGCCGTGGAATTCGGTTTCCAGCCCCGCCATGACGCGCAACAGGGTCGACTTGCCGGCGCCGTTGTAGCCGAGCACCCCGATCTTGGCGCCCGGGAAGAAGGCGAGCGTGATGTGGCTCAGCACCTCGCGCCCGCCGTCATAGGACTTGGTCAGGTCCTTCATCACATAGACGTATTGATACGAGGCCATTCGGCTCTCCTGGCGCGGGCTCGGGCGTATCGCCGCCCACGGTCTTTAAACAATGTCGCGCGGACGATCAACGCCGGCACCTCGCCATACAACATTCAAGAATCGAGGGCGCCGCACCACGGCGGCGACGGAACGCGTAAAATATTTGCGGACTATGCTTTAAGATACGGCTGTCATGGAGCGGGGCACATGAACTACGAGGCGCTGTTTGCGCGGCATCGCGACCGGACCGTACGTATGGGCCTGGTCGGCGCGGGCCAGTTCGGCGCGACGCTGATCGCCCAGGCGCGCGCGATTCCGCAATTGGAAATCCCCATCGTCTGCGACCGCGACGT
>JASLSL010000255.1 GCA_030743445.1 Alphaproteobacteria bacterium | reverse complement strand
ATCGGCAGCCACGTCGTCGACCGTCTGCTGGTGTTGGGCCACGACGTCGTCGGCGTCGATAACCTGGCGACCGGGCGGCGCGAAAACCTGGCGCATCTCGATGGCGAGGACCGGTTCGGCTTCGCCGAGACGGATGTCTGCGATGCCCCGCGAATGGCCGAACTCGCCCAAGGCGTCGACTGGGTGTTCCACCTCGCCGGGATCGGCGACATCGTGCCGTCGATCGAAAATCCGATGGCCTACTACCGGGCCAATGTCGACGGCACGATGTCGGTGCTGGAGGCGGCGCGGCACGGTGGCGCCAAGCGGTTCCTCTACGCCGCGTCCTCGACCTGCTATGGGCTCGCCGAGCAGGTACCGACGCCGGAAAGCCATCCGATCCGGCTGGAATACCCCTATGCACTGACCAAGTACCTCGGCGAGGAGATGGTGCTGCATTGGGGGCAGGTCTACGGCCTGCCGGTGGCCTCGTTGCGGCTCTTTAACGTCTTCGGGCCGCGCAGCCGCACCACCGGCGCCTACGGCGCCATCTTCGGCGTGTTCCTGGCGCAGAAGCTCGCCGGCAAGCCGTTCACCGTGGTCGGCGACGGCGAGCAGACCCGCGACTTCACCTATATCGCCGACGTGGCGCGCGCCTTTACCGAGGTCGCGGCTTCGGATGTCGCGGGCGAGGCGTTGAACGTGGGCTCGGGTGGCGCTTACAGCGTCAATCGGCTGGTCGAACTTCTGGGCGGCGAGGTGGTGCGTATTCCCAAGCGCCCGGGCAAGCCCGACTGCACGTTCGCCGATATCTCGAAGATTCGCGAGATGGTCGGCTGGGCGCCGGAGATCAGCTTTGAGGACGGCGTCGCACGAATACTCGAGCATATCGGGCACTGGGAGGACGCGCCGGTCTGGACGCCCGAAGGCATCGCCGAGGCGACCGCCGGCTGGTTCAAGTATTTATCGAAGTAGGCTCTTAGCGAAATCCCCCTCACCCGGCCGCTTCGCGGCCACCCTCTCCCGCCGGGGGAGAGGGTTTCTTCGCGCTGATCTGCAAAGCGGCGAAGCCGATTCCCCTCTCCCCTACGAGGGAGAGGGAGGGGTCCACGAAGTGGGAAGGTGAGGGGAATTCGCTAAATAACCGTCCGCCGATCAGGCGACCGGTGCGGTCTCGCCGGTCTCGATCGAGCGAACGATCGCCTCGAACACGGCGATGCCGTGGATCGCCTCCTCGCCCGGAATGGGATAGGCCGACTTGCCCTCAACCGCTTCGGCGAAGGCCTCCAACTCGGCCTTCTCCTTGTCGAAGGGCGGGAATTCGACGACCTCTTCCTCGCCGTCCATCGACGTGATGACCAGGGTTGGCTCGCCGCGCAACTCGGCCCAAGCCTTGTTGCCGTAAACCACGAGTTTCAGCATCCGCGCCGTGGCGCCAAGGGTCGCGAAGCACGCGGTCATGCCGGTCTCGAAACGGAACAGCATCGAGGTCGTATCGTCGATCGGCAGCTCGGAGGCGAGCCGGAAGCTCTGGGCGTGGACCTCTGCGATTGGGCCAAACAGGCCGATCAGCAAGTCGACCATGTGGATGCCGATCGGCGACATCGCGCCGGCGGGCGCTTCGGCGGGGTCGGCGCGCCACGCGTCGGCCGGATAGCGCAGGCTCGGATTGCCCGAGAAGTTGGCGTCGACATGGCTGAGCGTGCCGAGTTCGCCGGCCTCGATGCGGCGGCGTAGCTCGGCGACCGCGGGCAGGAAGCGGCGGTTGTGGCCGAGCGCCAGGACGATGCCGGCCTTCTCGGCCGCCGCGACCGATGCCGCGGCGCTTTCCTTGGTCAGGGTGAACGGTTTTTCGACGAAGATGTGCTTGCCGGCGGCGGCCGCGGCTTCCATCTGCTCGGCGTGCTGGGTGTGTGGTGTGGCGAGCACCACCGCGTCGATCTCGGGATCGGCCAAGGCGGCGGCGTAGTCGTCGTCGAGCGGAAAGCCCATCTCCGCCGCGTAATCAGCCGCCTTCGAGGGGGTTCGCGTCACGCCGCGGGTGAATCGGATCAGGTCGCTCTTGCCTTGAACCGACGTGACCAGGGTCTGGCCCCAACCTCCGAGGCCGACGATGACTGCATTGATCATGGATTGATTCCGTTTGGCGGTCGACGAGATAGAACGGCGGCTCGGGTCAACTGGCGCCGTTCGTCGCGACCTGTTTGAGCTGATCGAGCTGCGTGCGCAGCGCCGAGATCAGCCCCTTGATGCCCTCGCGCTTGATCACCGAGGCGAATTCCGCCTTCTGCGTGACCAACATGCTTACACCTTCGACGAGGATATCGATGATCTTGTAGGAGTCCTTGAAGCGCCGGACCCGCCAATCAACGCGGATCGGCTGCTTGCCGTTCTTGGTGCTTTCGATGACCGAGCGGACCAGCGAATCCTTCTTGCCGGCCCTGACCGTCTTCAGGATGCGCAGGCTTTCACCGGAATATCCGCCGAAACGGATCGCGTAGCTCTTCAACACCCATTCGGTGAATAGCTTCTGGTAGTCGCGGCGCTCGTCGCGCGACATCTTCCGCCAGTACCGGCCGGCGGCGAACCGGCCGATGCGGTCCATCGCGAAGTCGTCGCGCAGCACCGAGTGGAATTTCGCCTCGCGCTCGGCGAGCGTGCTGCCGTTTTTCTTGCTGAGAACCGAAAGCGCCTCGTCGGCAAGCGTGCGGATAAAAGTATCGGGCCGCACCCCGTTGACGGCCGACTTTGCCACGGCGGTGTCGGTCATGGCAAAGGCGGCCACCGCGAAAGCGGCAGCAAAGAACAACGAAGTTAGTCTCGTACTCATGCTATTACTTCATCCTGC
>JASLSL010000254.1 GCA_030743445.1 Alphaproteobacteria bacterium | reverse complement strand
GCGGCTCGAGATCACCGCCGGGGTCGTCGCCATCGAACAGGACCCGGCGGCACGGGTTGCGCTGCGCGATGCGATCGCGGCGTATGACGACTACACGATCGCGGCGTTGCATAGCCTGACCACGGTCTTCGGCTCGGTGATTCTGGCGCTCGCGGTCGTGGAAGGCGAGATCGGGGCCCGCGACGCGTTCGTGGCGAGCCGGATCGACGAGGACTTCCAGGCCGAGCAGTGGGGCACCGACGAAGCGGCCGAGGCCCAGCGCGCGGCGCTCGAGGCCGAAATCGGGGAGGCCGCCCGCCTCCTCGCTCTCTTGCAGGCCGATTAGGCGAATGTTATTCCGGTCCCGACCGTTGAAAGGGTAGGCCATGCAGGACATCATTCGCCGGCTCGAGGAAATGCGCGAGCAGGCGCGCATGGGCGGTGGCGAGCGCCGCATCGAGACACAACACGAAAAGGGCAAGCTGACCGCGCGCGAGCGCATCGCCGCGTTGCTCGACGAGGACTCGTTCGAGGAATACGACATGTTCGTCGAGCACGACTGCAACGAGTTCGGCATGGCGGAGCAGAAGATACCGGGCGACGGGGTGGTCACCGGGCACGGCACGATCGAGGGCCGCCAGGTCTTCGTCTTCAGCCAGGATTTCACCGTGTTCGGCGGCTCGCTGTCGGCGGCGCATGCGCGCAAGATCGTCAAGATCATGGAGCAGGCGATGAAGGTCGGCGCCCCGGTGATCGGGATCAACGATTCCGGCGGCGCCCGCATCCAGGAGGGCGTGGCCTCGCTCGCCGGATACGCCGATGTGTTCCAGCTCAACGTGCTGGCCTCGGGCGTGGTGCCGCAAATCTCGCTGATCATGGGACCGTGCGCCGGCGGGGCGGTCTACTCGCCGGCGATGACCGACTTCATTTTCATGGTCAAGGACACGTCCTACATGTTCGTCACTGGCCCCGACGTGGTGAAGACCGTGACCCACGAGGAGGTGACGCACGAGGAGCTCGGCGGGGCGGTAACCCACACCACCAAGTCGAGCGTCGCCGACGAGGCGTTCGAGAACGACGTCGAGGCGCTGCTCCAGGTGCGCCGCTTCATGTCGTTCCTGCCGGCCTCCAACCGCGAGAAGCCGCCGGTCTCGCCGACCGAGGACCCGGTCGACCGGGCCGAGCCGTCGCTCGATACCCTGGTTCCGACCGACCCAGTCAAGCCTTACGACATCAAGGAGCTGATCGAGAAGGTCGTCGACGAGGGCGATTTCTTCGAGCTGCAGCCCGACTTCGCCCGGAATATCGTCACCGGTTTCGGCCGCATGGACGCGAAGACGGTCGGCATCGTCGCCAACCAGCCGATGGTGCTGGCCGGCTGCCTCGACATCGACTCCTCGCGCAAGGCCGCGCGCTTCGTGCGCTTCTGCGACTGTTTCAACATCCCGATCGTGACCTTCGTCGACGTGCCGGGTTTCCTGCCCGGCACCGATCAGGAATATGGCGGCATCATCAAGCAGGGCTCGAAGCTGCTCTACGCCTTCGCCGAGGCGACCGTGCCCAAAGTCACGGTGATCACCCGCAAGGCCTATGGCGGGGCCTACGACGTCATGAGCTCGAAGCATCTGCGCGGCGACGTCAACTATGCGTGGCCGAGCGCCGAGATCGCGGTGATGGGGCCGAAGGGCGCCGTGGAGATCATCTTCCGCCAGGACCTCGGCGACGAGAAGAAGATCGAGGAACGCGCCGAGGAGTACCGCGAGCGCTTCGCCAATCCGTTCGTCGCCGGTTCGCTCGGCTTCATCGACGACGTGATCATGCCGCACAACACAAGGCTGCGTGTCTGCCGCGCCCTGAAGATGCTCGAGAACAAGAAGCTCGAGAACCCGTGGAAGAAGCACGGGAACATCCCGCTTTAATAATGACCGACGACGACCGCGAGAAAGCCATCGCCGCGCGGCGGCGGCTGGCCGGATTCCGCAACCATCTGATCGGCTATTTTCTAGCGATGACCCTGATCGTGCCGATCAACTACATCGCCTCGCCGGACAATCCCTGGTTCCTCCTGCCGATGATCGGTTGGGGCGCGCTTCTCGGCATCCACGCCGCGTTCGCGATGGGGTTGTTCGGCGTGTTTCGTGGTAAAAAGGACTGACTTCAAGCTCAGCAGCGACAGACCCATGACCGAGATTCGGATCGACCTCTACAGCGACACCCAGACACGGCCGACGCCCGCGATGCGCAAAGCCATGTCCGAGGCCGACGTCGGCGACGAACAACGCGGCGAAGACCCGACCGTCAACAAGCTGACCAGGACGGTGGCCAAGCTGCTCGGCAAGGACGACGCAGTGTTCCTGCCGTCCGGCACGATGTGCAATCAGATCGCGATCCTGGTGCATTGCCGACCGGGCGACGAGGTCATCGCCGACAGGTCGGCCCACATCATCAATTCCGAGGCCGGCGGCCCGGCCACCTTCGCCGGCGTCATGGTGCGGCCGCTCGACGGCAAGCGCGGCGTCTATACGGCCGGCCAGATGGAGGCCGCGGTGCGCGGCGTGAAGCGCAATGCGCCGCGCAGCACGCTCGTCGTCGCCGAGCAGACGGCGAATTCCGGCGGCGGCACCGTGTGGCCGCTCGAGACCCTGCGCGAGGTCGCCACCACGGCGAAGCGGCACGGCCTGTTGATGCACATGGACGGCGCGCGGCTGATGAACGCGGTGATCGCCTCGGGCGTCGCCGCGAAGAATTTCGCCGAACCGTTCGACTCGCTCTGGATCGACCTTTCCAAGGGGCTCGGCTGTCCGGTCGGGGCGGTGCTCGCCGGCGGCCGCGAGTTCATCGCCGAGGCTTGGACCTGGAAGCAGCGCATGGGCGGTGCGATGCGCCAGGCCGGCGTGATCGCCGCGGCGGGCGTGCACGCGCTCGAGCACCACGTCGATCGCATGGCCGAGGACCACGAAAACGCCAGGGCCTTCGCGGAAGCCATCGCCAACCTGCCGGGCATCGCGGTCGAGGAGGGGGTCGACTCCAACATGGTGTTCTTCAACGTCGAGGGGACGGGGCTACCGGCGGCCGAAATCCACAATCGGCTGCTCGAGCGTGGCATCAGGATCGGCGCCTACGATCGCTACCGGATGCGCGCGGTCACCCATCTCGACGTCAACCGCGAGGCGGTCGTGGCGGCGGCCGAGGCGGTACGCGAGGTCGCTCGCGGGGCGGCGGGCTGAGTCGACGACCGTAGCGGTAATTTCGACGTCGGGGCGAATATTGACAAACGCGACGGGTTCGGCGCGAATGACCGGCCGGCCGGAACTGTCGGAAAACAACGGAAATCATGCCCACGGGCCGGCGCCAGGGCGGAGGAATGCCGTGTTCTCCAAGATTCTCATCGCCAATCGCGGCGAGATCGCCTGCCGCATCATCCGCACCGCGCGGCGCATGGGCATCGCGACGGTCGCGATCCATTCCGAGGCCGACGAGGGGGCGTTGCATGTGGGGATGGCGGACGAGGCCGTCGCGGTCGGCCCGCCGCCCTCGACCGAGAGCTATCTGGTCGCGGACAACATCCTGAAGGCGGTCGCCGAGACCGGTGCCGAGGCGGTCCACCCGGGCTACGGCTTCCTCTCCGAGAACGCGGGCTTCGCCGAGGCGCTGGAGGCCGCCGGGGTCGCCTTCATCGGGCCCGGGGTCAAGGCGATCTCGGCGATGGGCGACAAGATCGAATCCAAGAAGCTGGCGGCCGAGGCTGGTGTCACCACCATCCCGGGTCACGACGAAGTCATCGCGGACGCCGACCGGGCGGTCGAAATCGCCGCCGGGATCGGCTATCCGGTGATGATCAAGGCCTCGGCCGGCGGCGGCGGCAAGGGCATGCGCATCGCCCGGGACGACGCCGAGGCCCGGTCCGGTTTCGCCTCGGCGGTCAGCGAGGCCAAGTCCAGTTTCGGCGACGACCGGGTGTTCATCGAGAAATTCATCGAGGAGCCGCGGCATATTGAAATCCAGGTGCTCGCGGACACGCATGGCAATTGTATCCATCTCGGCGAGCGCGAGTGTTCGATCCAGCGCCGCCATCAGAAGGTGATCGAGGAAGCGCCGTCGCCGTTCCTCGACGCCAAGACCCGCCGCGCCATGGGCGAACAGGCGGTAATGCTCGCCAAGGCCGTGGATTACCGATCCGCCGGCACCGTCGAGTTCATTGTCGACGCCGACCGCAATTTCTATTTTCTCGAGATGAACACCCGCCTCCAGGTCGAACACCCGGTGACCGAACTCGTCACCGGCCTCGACCTCGTCGAGGAGATGATCCGGGTGGCGACCGGCGAAAAACTTTCGCTCGCGCAGAAGGACGTGAAACTCGAGGGTTGGGCGATCGAGGCCCGGGTCTATGCTGAGGACCCGCTGCGCAACTTCATGCCATCGGTCGGCCGCCTGATCCGCTACCGCGAGCCGCAACGAGAAGGCGGCAAGCTGCGGGTCGACAGCGGCGTTTTCGAAGGCGGTGAAATTTCGATCTATTACGACCCGATGATCGCCAAGGTGATTGCCGGCGGGAAGACGCGCAAGGCGGCGATCGAGAGCATGCGCGAAGCGCTCGACGCCTTCTACATAAGAGGCATCGCCCACAATATCCCGTTCCTTGCCGCGGTGATGGCGCATCCGCGCTTCAACGAGGGGCGGCTCTCGACCGGATTCATCGAGGAGGAGTATCCCGACGGATTTCATCCTTCCGACCTGGCGCACGACGACCCGAAGCTGCTGGTCGCCGTCGCCGCGAGCGTCCACCGCCTGCACGGCGAACGCGGGTCGAGTGCGGCCGCCCGTGACTACGTCGCGGTGATGGGTATGAGCGAGCGTGAGGAATTTCCCCTGACGGCGCGTGCAGTCGAGGGCGGCTGCGATATCGAGATGGCGGGCGCGACCTATCCGGTGCGCAGCCGCTGGCGGCCCGGCGATCCGTTGTTCCAGGGCACAGTCGATGGCGCCGCGGTATCGATCCAGGTCGAGCGCCACGGTGTCGGCTATCGCCTGTCGCACGCCGGCAGCCGGGCCGATATCCGGGTCCTGACCGCGGCCATGGCGGCACTCGACGCGCGCATGCCGATCAAGGCGCCGCCCGATACGTCGAAATTCATGCTCTCGCCGATGCCGGGGCTCTTGGTGCGGGTGAGCGTCTCGGTCGGCGACGAGATTAAGGCGGGTGAGGAGCTCGCGGTCGTCGAGGCGATGAAGATGGAAAACGTGCTGCGCGCCGAGCGCGACGGCGTGGTAAAGGAAATCTTCGCCGCCGACGGCGACAGCCTGGTCGTCGATCAAAAAATTCTCGAATTCGAGTAGCCGGAATGACGGGTCTTGCGATCAGGGTGATCGTCGAAGGCCGGGTCCAGGCGGTCTGGTTCCGTGGCTGGACCGTGCAGGAGGCGACGGCAAGGGGCCTCGCCGGCTGGGTGCGGAATCTTGGCAACGGCTCGGTCGAGGCGCTGTTCGCGGGCGACGAGGCGGCGGTGCGCGGCATGGTCGATGCCTGTCGGCAGGGGCCGCCCGCGGCACGGGTCGTCGCGGTGCATGAATACCCCGCCACCGCGCCCGAACATACCGGGTTTCTGACCGTGCGCTGATGTAGCCCCATCCGAACAAGCCTTTCTAATTTTTGCGATCGCGAATGCCACGGAAACGTGATTCGTCCGTGTGCTTTTTAAGTCCGTACAGTCGCATGTATGGAAGGGATATCGGTCCTGGTTATCGAGGACGACGGCGAGCTCCGCGGCGTGTTGGAGAACTTGCTCGCATCCGCCGGCTATGACGTGCGTACCGCGGAAGACGGCGTCCAAGGAATGGATATGTTCTTCGAGCGCGCGCCGGACCTCGTCGTCACCGACCTGTTCATGCCGCGCAGTGACGGCATCGAGGTCGTTCGCGAAATCAAACGCCGGAATCCCGACGTCCGCGTACTCGCGATGACCGGCATGGATACCGACGTCGATTATCTTGCCGCCACCACCCATCTCGGCGCTTGGCATACGCTCCGCAAGCCGTTTCGCGGCAACGCCTTCCTCGCCGCCATCGAAGAGGTCATGGGCATGGAAGGGCCGGCGGAGCCGGAGCCCCTCCAACACAAGCCGGCCGGCTCATAGCGCGTCGAAGACACCGCCGAAGGTTTCCGCCAAGGCCACGTCGAGGTCGTTCAGCGTCACCGGCAGGCCGAGATCGACCAGCGACGTCACGCCAAATTTCTCGTTGTTGATGCCCCCGGGCACGACGCCCCGGGGCGCGATGCCGCACGGGACGATGCCCGAGAAGTGCTCCAGGTTCGGCTCGACGTTGATCGAAACCCCGTGGTAGGTGACCCAGCGCCGGATCCGCACGCCGATGGCGGCGATCTTGTCCTCGCGTCCGCCGTCGCCGGCGACCCAGATGCCGATACGGTCGTCGCGCCGCTCGCCGACGACGTTGAAGGTCGCCATCGTCCGGATCACCCATTCCTCGAGCCCATGGACGAAGGCGCGGACGTCCGATCCCCGCCGCTTCAGGTCGAGCATCACATAGGCGACGCGCTGGCCTGGCCCGTGATAGGTAAACTGGCCGCCGCGGCCGGTGCGATGTACCGGAAAGCGGTTGGCGTCCAGCAGATCGTCGTCCTTGGCGCTGGTGCCAGCGGTATAGAGGGCGGGATGTTCCAACAGCCAGACTTGGTCCGGCGCGCGGCCGGCGCGGATGTCGGCGACCCGGCGCTCCATCGCGTCGACCGCCTCAACGTAGGGCACCGGCGCGTCGCTGACGCGCCACTCGACGCCTGCCGGACCGGTCGATGAGGAGGCCTCCATCCCGTGTTGCGTCATGGTCTTGATATTTAATAGGCCTGGGCCTTGCCTCTTTGTTTTCACCCGGCCATCATTACACCAATCCGGGCCTGCGTGTCCGGCTGGAATTTGTAAAGGTAAGCGGTCGTGGCGGAATTGGTAGACGCGCAGCGTTGAGGTCGCTGTGGGGGCAACCCCGTGGAAGTTCGAGTCTTCTCGACCGCACCAATTCATCAGGCCCGCCGGAATACCGGCGGGCCTGTTTCTTCGGCGCAGGGGCCGCGGGGAGACAATTGCCATGACCGACGACATCTCGGAATACGCGCTCGAGTATCACCGCCGCTCGCCGCCCGGAAAGCTCGGCATCGTCGCCACCAAGCCGATGGGGACGCAACGCGACCTGGCGCTGGCCTATTCGCCCGGCGTCGCCGCCGCCTGCAATGTCATCGTCGAGGATCCCGCCGAGGTGGCGACCGTCACTGCCCGCGCCAATCTGGTCGGGGTCGTCACCAACGGCACCGCGGTGCTCGGCCTCGGCAATATCGGGCCGCTGGCCTCGAAGCCGGTGATGGAGGGCAAGGCGGTCCTGTTCAAGAAGTTTGCCGGCGTCGACGTGTTCGATATCGAAGTCGACGCGACCGACGTGGATCACTTCGTCGACGTGGTCGCCGCGCTCGAGCCGACCTTCGGGGCGATCAATCTGGAGGACATCAAGGCGCCCGAATGCTTCGCGATCGAGGACAAGTTGCGCGAGCGAATGAACATCCCGGTGTTTCACGACGACCAGCACGGCACCGCGATCATCGTCGCGGCGGCGATCTACAACGGGCTGCATGTCGTCGGTAAGAAGCTGCGGGACATAAAGCTGGTAACCTCGGGCGCCGGAGCGGCGGCGACCGCGTGCCTCGACCAACTGGTCACGATGGGGCTGCCGATCAAGAACATCTGGGTCACCGACATCGATGGCGTGCTACACGAAGGCCGCAAGAACCAGGTCGATGCGCGCCAGGGGCGCTACGCCAAGAAGACCGATTTGCGCAAACTCTCCCAGGTGATCGAAGGGGCCGACGTGTTCCTCGGCCTTTCTGCGCCGGGCGTCTTGAAGCCGGCGATGATCAAGAAGATGGCCAAGAAGCCGATCATCATGGCGCTCGCCAACCCGGTGCCGGAAATCCTGCCCGACGTCGCCCGCAAGGCGCGGCCCGACGCGATCATCGCGACCGGCCGCTCGGACTTCCCGAACCAGGTCAACAACGTGCTGTGCTTCCCGTTCATCTTCCGCGGCGCGCTCGACGTTGGCGCCACGACGATCAACGAAGAGATGAAGATCGCCTGCGTCAAGGCGCTTGCCGGGCTGGCCCGCGCCGAAGGTTCCGAGATCGTCGCCAAGGCCTACGGCGAGCGGGAAACGAATTTCGGCGCCGACTACCTGATCCCGAAGCCGTTCGACCCGCGGCTGATCACCGAGATCGCGCCCGCCGTCGCCAAAGCGGCGATGAAGAGCGGCGTCGCGACCCGGCCGATCGAGGATTTCGAAGCCTACGAACAGCAATTGCTGCAGTTCGTGTGGCGCACCGGCTTCGTCATGAAGCCGGTGTTCGAGCGGGCGCGGGAGAACCCGAAACGCGTGGTCTTCGTCGAGGGCGAGGCGCGCCGGGTCCTGCAGGCGATACAGGTCGCGACGGACGAGGGGTTCGCCAGACCGATCCTGATCGGCCGGCGCGCCGTCGTCGACACCCGCATCGAGAATCTCGGCCTGCATCTGCGCGAGGGCAAGGACTATGAAATCTGCGACCCGGAGGACGACCCACGGTACCGGGAGTACTGGACCGGCTACCACGAGATCATGGCGCGGCAAGGCGTTTCACCCGATCTCGCCCGCACGATCCTGCGTACCAGCTCGACTGCGATCGGCGCGATGATGGTGCGCCGCGGCGAGGCCGATGCGATGATATCCGGCGTCTACGGCCACTACGTCCATCACTTGCGCCACGTGCTGGAGATCATCGGCAAGGCCGAGGGCGTGAGCGACCTGTCGGCCCTGACCCTGGTGGTGTTGCCGACCGGGGTGTACTTCATCGCCGATACCCACGTGACGCCCGACCCGACGGTCGAGGAACTGGTCGAGATGGCGCTGTTGGCGGCGGACCACGTGCGCGACTTCGGCATGATGCCGAAGGTCGCGATGGTGTCGCACTCCAACTTCGGCACGACCCAGTACCCCTCGGCGCTCAAGATGCGCGAGGCGGCGGAAATTTTGCGTCGCGATCATCCGGACCTCGAGGTCGAGGGCGAGATGCACGCCGACGCGGCGGTCAGCCAGGATATTCGTGACCGAATTTTCCCGGATGCCGAGTTCGAAGGCAGCGCCAATCTGCTGATCATGCCGTCGATCGATGCCGCCCACATCGCCTACAACCTGTTAAAGGTGACGGGTGAAGGGATGTCCGTGGGACCGATCCTGATCGGGGTCGACAAGCCGGCGCATATCGTATCCGCGTCGATCACCGTGCGCGGCCTGGTCAACATGACGGCGCTTGCCGTGGTCGACGCCCAGCACGAGGATTCGGCCGCCGCCGGTTAGCAAGATGGCCGAGCAAGCGAACGTGCGCGAGCAGCTCGACGGCCTCTACGGGCTGACCGATGAACTTGTGCGGTCGGTCCACGACGCCTTGGAGGCGGGCCGGGTGGAAGAGGCCGCGCGCCTTGCCGCTTCGCTGCATGCGGCCGACCTCGCCGACCTCGTCGAGCAGCTCCCGCAGAACGAGCGCGATCTGCTGCTCGACGGAATCAAGGAGGTCGACGCCGACGTCTTCGCCCATCTCGACGAGCATGTGCGCGAGGACGTGATCGACCACATGGACGCCGAGCGGGTCGCCGAGGTCGTCGCCGAACTCGACAGCGACGACGCGGTCGAGCTGATCGAGGACCTGGAGGCGGACGAGCAGCGCGAGGTCCTGGACGCGGTTCCGGCCGAGGACCGGGCGCTGCTGGAAGACAGTCTGCGCTATCCCGAAGACAGCGCCGGCCGGGTGATGCGTCGGGAGCTGGCGACCGTGCCGTCTTACTGGGACGTCGGCCAGACCATCGACCATATGCGCTCCGGTGCCGAGTTGCCGGACGAGTTCTACGTCATCTTCGTCGTCGGTCCGGATCACCGGCCGCTCGGCACGGTGCAGCTGAGCCGGCTGCTGCGAGCCGAGCGGCCGGTCCAGGTCACCGATATCATGGACCAAGATATGCGCTTGTTGCCGGCGACGATGGACCAGGAGGAGGTCGCGTTCCTGTTCCGCCAGTACGGCCTGGTGTCGGCCCCGGTGGTCGACGACACCGGCCGGCTGATCGGCGCGATCGATCTCGACGACGTGGTCGACGTGATCGACGAGGAGGCGGAGGAGGACATTCTCAAGCTCGCCGGCCTGCGCGAGGACGATTTCTACGACGCGGTGTTCGACACCACGCGGGCGCGGTTCTCGTGGCTGCTGGTCAATCTCGGCACGGCGATTGTCGCCTCGATCGTGATCGGCTTCTTCGACGCGGCGATCGAGAAGGTGGTGGCGCTGGCGATCCTGATGCCGATTGTCGCCTCGATGGGCGGCAACGCCGGGACCCAAACGTTGACGGTCGCGGTCAGGGCGCTCGCGATGAAGGAACTGACGCCCGCCAACGCCATGCGCATCGTTGGCAAGGAGGTGCTGGTCGGCGGCATCAACGGGGTGCTGTTCGCCGCCGTGATGGGCACGGTCGCCTGGTTCTGGTTCGGCGATATGGTGATCGGCGCCGTCATCGGGGCGGCGATGATCGTCAACCTGGTGCTCGCCGGGTTCGCCGGCGTGGTCATCCCGCTGGCGCTGGAGCGTATGGACATCGACCCGGCCGTCGGCTCGACGGTGGTGCTGACGACGCTGACCGACGTGATCGGGTTCTTCTCGTTCCTCGGCCTCGCCGCGTGGGTGCTGTTGTAGAGCGCCGGGTCAGAGGCCCAGCAGGGCGTCGATCTTTTCCGGCTCCAGATCGTCGCCGTGCAGCAGCTCGTCGCCGACCCGCAGGATCGGCGAGGTGCGGATGTTCTTGCTGTCGATGAACTCGGCCGCGTCCTCGTCCATTATCAAATCCTTGGCGGCGAACTCGACGCCGAGGTCGCGCAGATAGGCCTTGAGCTGCTCGCAGGGCTGGCAGAGCGGAGTCGAGTAGACCGTGACCTCGGGCGCCATCAGACCTTTCCCTCGGATTTGAGCTTGCGGTAGAGCTCCTTCTTGCGGATCCATTCATCCTCCGCGACCGCGTCCTTCCAGGGCTGCTCCTTGGTGAAGATCTTTTCCTTCCAGGCCTCGCCTTTGCTCCACTTGAACGGTGCCTCGACCGTCGTGCGCGCCCCGCTCGCCGATTCCAGGAGGTCGAGCGCCATGCCGACGATCTCGCGCTGCATCTTCGCGTTGCCGGGCTCGCCGCACGGGCTGCCCAAGGGAAAGTCGGTGAACAGCAGCCGCGCGACCCCGCAGTGCTCCACGATGTCGCGGGCGTTGGCGACGATCACGGTCGGGATGCCGTTTTCCTCGAGGTGGCGCGAGACCAGACTCACGGTCTGGTGGCAGACCGGTCAGACCGGCGTCATCAGGACGACGTCGACGTCGTCCTCGCGGCAGCGCCGCAGCACCTCGGGCGCGTCGGCCTCGCGGGTTTTGCGCTGGCTGTAGGCGTTGTAGACCCCGAAGGCGTTCGGCGCGATCTCGCCGACCCGGCCCTTGGCCGCGAGCTCGTGGAGGCGCGCGATCGGGAAGAACGCGTTCACGTCGTCGAGCGTGGTCGCGTGTTTGTCGAAGCTCAGCGAATGGCTGTAGAAATCCGCGACCGGCGTGTCGGAGGGCATCGAATAGACGTTAGAGACCTCGCCCTTTTCCAACGGAGTGCGCTGGTCCGCCCAGGTCCGGATCGCGATCTCGCTGGTCGAGATCAGCGCCAGGCGGCTGTCCGCCAGCGGCTTCTTCAGCGGCGAGAAGGGGGCGTCCTCGAAATGCGCCCAGCGGTAGGGCGTCTCGTAGCCGAGCTCCAGGTAATAGTCGTGCGTTTTGTCGATGTATCGGACGTGGCTCACAGGCGCAGTCTCCGAACGCCGGCCGTCGCGACCGGCTCTGGTTCCGTCCTGGATTCTGTCAAAGCCGCGCGGGGAAGGCAAACAGCCCGCCCGGCCGGCGATCATTTGTCGCAGCCGTCGTGGGGGAGGGAGATTGCCCTCACTGTCGTCATTCCGGGGCGCGCAAAGCGCGAACCCGGAATCCATGCCAGAGAGACACTAACAACAATATCCTGCCGTCAGGAATGCTCAGGCATGGATTCCCGCTTTCGCGGGAATGACGGTTTTAAGATGTCATGTCTCGGCTTTTAATATTGACGTTTACGTAAACGTTAAGTTATCATCGCCGCAACAACCGGGTCGATTCAGGCGCGCGCCCGGGCGAGTGTCGGTCATTCCAACCGCACAGATGGAGGGAGCGAAATGGGCACTCCGTTCGAGACATACCGCGGCGCAGTCTATCCGTGGGAACACGACATGATGGAGCACATGAACGTGCGCTTCTATGTCGCCAAGTTCGACGAGGGCACGTGGCACCTGTTCGGCAAGCTCGGCATGACCGCCGGCTATTTCCGCGACAACCAACGCACCATGGGCGCGGTGCAGCAGAACCTGACCTACCAGCGCGAGCTGTTCGCCGGCGATTTGCTTGTCGTGCGCACCGAGGTCCTGGCGATCACCGAGCGCAAGCTGCATTTCATCCACCGGATGCACGACGTGGCGAACGACGAGGTGGTCGCCAGCGCCGACATGATCGGCGTCCATATCGACCGCAAGGCGCGCAAGGCGACACCGTTCCCCGACGAGGTCCTGGCGGCGGGACGGGAGCTCGCAAAATGACCGGCAACCTGCTGTTGGTCAACGCGAGGCTCGCCGATGGCGCTGCCGCCGACGTCCGGGTCGCAGACGGCGTGATCGCCGAAATCGGCGCCGGGCTCTCGGCACCCGGGGGCGACGCGACGGATGCCCCCGTAATCGACGCTGGGGGCGCCTTGGTCCTGCCGGGCATGGTCGACTGCCACCTGCACATCGACAAGACCCTGATGGGCATGCCGTGGATGCCGTATTGGGCCGGGCCCGACCGCGAGAGCCGGATCGCTGGCGACATCGAGAACCGGGACAAGATCACTCTGCCGGTCGAGGAGCGTGCGGGCAATCTAGTGCGCCGCCTGATCGCCAACGGCACCTGCCAAATCCGCACCCATGTCGACGTGATGGTCGAGATCGGGCTCGAGAACGTCGAGGGCGTGCTCGCGGTGCGCGAGAAGTATCGAGACCAACTGCCGATCCAGATCGTCGCCTTCCCGCAGAACGGGGTCACCCGGTCCCCCGGCACGATCGAGCTGATGGCGGCGGCGATCGACGCCGGCGTCGATCTGGTCGGCGGCATCGACCCGGTCGGGGTCGACCATGACATGGTGGGGCAGCTCGACGCGATCTTCGACCTCGCCGACCGCAAGGGGGTCGGCATCGACATCCACCTGCACGATTTCGCGCCCGACGGGCTCGACGAGGTCGCGGCGATCACCGAGCGGACCAAGGCGCTCGGCATGGCCGGCAAGGTCAACATCAGCCACGCCTTCTGCCTCGGCGAGGCGGACGCGGCGACCTTCGATCGCTTGGCCGATGGCATGGTCGCGGCCGGGGTCACCAACGTCACCCACGCGCCGGGTCACCGGCAATTTCCGACGATCAAGGGGATGCGCGAGAGGGGCGTGGTCCAGGGTGCCGGCAACGACGACGTGCGCGACACCTGGTCGCCCTACGGCAACGGCGATCTGTTGGAGCGCGCTATGCTGATCGGCTTTCGCTCCGATTTCCGGTCGGACGAGGATTTGGCCCTCGCCTTCGACGTCGCGACCCATGGCGGCGCCAGGGTGCTGGGGCTCGAGGAGTACGGCCTCGAAGTCGGCTGCCGGGCGGATTTCTACACCGTCGCGGCCGAGACCCTGGCCGAGGCGATCGTCAGCCGCCCGGTGCGCGAGCTGGT
>JASLSL010000253.1 GCA_030743445.1 Alphaproteobacteria bacterium | reverse complement strand
AGCCGGTATGCCGGTATCCGCGCTCGCCGGAAACGGTAGGCCCCAAAATAGGCCATAGACTAGCCCGTACAATAGTACAGCTGTTGATATGTAACGCATCATGGTCTTTCAACCAAAAACAGCAATGCGGGCCGGTTGTAGCAGATTCGGTCGGCCAAAGCCAGGGAGCGGCGGGAACCCGCGGATCGCAGCGATTTTCCCGCTCTCGGCGACGGTCTATACTCCACTCTGTCCCGGGCCCGCGTTTCACCGATACCAAACGGGTTAGGGACGGACCGGGGCGGAAATTCCCGAACCACACCATCCGGGAGGGTCGAACATGCTTCTCGAGAACAAGGTCGCGATCGTCACCGGGGCGGCCTCGGAGCGCGGAATCGGGTTCGCGACGGCGCGGCTGTTCGCCGAGCACGGCGCCCGGGTGGCGCTCGCCGACCTGGCGGCGGCCGACCCGGCGGCCTACGCGGCGCGGATCGGCGAGGCCCAGGTCGGCGAGGCGCACAGGGGCTATGCCATCGACGTGCGTGACGGCGAGGCGTGCCGGGCGCTGGTCGATGCGGTGGCCGCGGATTTCGGCGGCGTCGATATATTGGTCGGCAACGCGGGCGTCGTTCACGGCACCCCGATCGAGGACATCGACCGCGCCGAGTACGACGAGATCATGGACACCAATCTCGGCGGCAATTTCCAGATGGCCCAGGCGGTGGTGCCGGTGATGCGCAAGGCCGGCGGCGGCGCCATCATTTGCGTTTCCTCGATCGCCGGGCGGCGCGGCGGCGGGCTCTTTGGCAGCGCGCACTATTCGGCGACCAAGGCGGGTATCTTCGGGCTGGTCCGGGCCCTGGCGCGCGAGCTGGCGGGGGACGGCATCCGGGTCAATGCGGTGGCGCCGGGCACACTCGACACCGACTTCACCCGGGGCGCGATGACCGACGCCCATAAGGCCGAGATCGCCAAGGGGGTGCCGATGGGCCGCCTGGGGACGAGCCATGAGATCGCCGGCCCGTGCCTGTTCCTCGCCAGCGAGCTTTCGAGCTACGTCACCGGCGTCGTGCTCGACGTCAACGGCGGGCTGCAGATCCAGTAAAGCCGCGGGGCTCCGGGCGTCACGAAAAGTTTAGTCCCGTCGCCCGGCGGTTTCGCCGATAGTGGCGCGATGAACCGCCGGATGATATCGGTCGCCCTGGCGATCGCATTGGCATTGACGCTGTTTGCGGGCGCCGGCGCGGCTAAAATCCTGACCAGGATGGATGCCGGGCTCGAGGGCCTGATCGCCGGGTTGCCGGTTCTCGCGGGCGAGACGCCGGGACCGCTTCGGGGCAGGGTCGTGATCGTCAGCTTCTTCGCCAGCTGGTGCGCGCCGTGCCGCCGGGAATTCGCCTACCTCAACGAAATCCGGCGGGCCTATTCGACCGACGATGTCGCGATCGTTGCGATCAACTGGCTCGAATACTGGGGCGACTACGCCGGCGGCAGGCGGATGAAGCGCTTCATCGCCGAGACCCGGCCGAGCTTCCCGCTGGTCGAGGGCTCGCCTGCGGTCTCGAAACGCTTCGGCGGGGTCACCCGGATGCCGTCGCTCTATATATTCGACCGCCGCGGGCGCAACGCCTTCCGGCACGGCAATCGGGACGACGGCTCGGCCATGATCGTCGGCCGCGACCGGCTGATCCAAATCATCGAATCCCTGCGCTGACTCATAAATGGGGACTGTCCCCATTTTGTAAGTTATTGAAATAACGCGATTCATGTTTTCCGCTATGGCGCCAGGCTTGCGTGTACCTGTTTTGTTCGTGTACCTCTTGGGACCATGAAAGAGCTTGGGAACGAGCTTGGGAACGAGCCTGGGGAGGTCGACCACCGGGCGATGCCGTCCGGCTTGGCGCGGGACTTGGCGCGCGGCGTTCTGCGCATGCTCGAGGCGCGCGGCCACGCTTGCCTCGTCGAGTTCAGCCTGCGCAACGGCCGCCGCGCCGACCTGATCGCGCTCGACCGCCATGGCCAATTCACCATCGTCGAGATCAAGACCAGCGCCGCCGACTTCCGCGCCGACGCCAAGTGGCGCGAGTACGTGGCCTACTGCAACAGCTTCTATTTCGCGGTGCCGGAGGATTTTCCGCACGATCTGCTGCCCGCCGAGTGCGGCCTGATCAAGGCCGACGCTTTCGGCGGGGCGATCCTGCGCGAGGCCGCCGAGGGCGCGATGAACGCCGCGCGGCGCAAGGCATTGACCCTGCGCTTCGCGCGCGCCGCGGGGCTGCGGCTGATGCGGGCGACCGATCCGGGCCCGGGCAGGTAGGCGGGGACGCCTACTTCCGCGCCTCGATTTCCTCGAGCTCGTACTCGCGGCTGCGCCGCGCCTGGTGCACGAGATAGATGCCGATCGCGGCGAGGATCAGGGCGGTCGGGAACTCGGTCGACATCGGCCCTCCCCATATCCAACTATTAAGTTATTTCAATATGTTACAAAATGGGGACAGTCCCCATTTACACCATTTACATTTATACCATCCGGGCGATGGTCTCGGTCGTGCTGTGGCCTTCGAGCAACTCGGCCAGCACCACCTGGCCGCCCCAGGACCCGACCTCCTTGGCGCCAACGACCTCGGCCATCGAATAATCCGCACCCTTGACCAACACGTCCGGCTTCAGCGTCTTGATCAGCTCGATCGGCGTGTCGTCTCCGAAGATCACCACCATGTCGACGACCGCGAGCGACGCCAGCACCGCGGCGCGGCCGGCCTCCGACTGCACCGGCCGGCCCTCGCCCTTGAGACGGCGCGCCGAATCGTCGCTGTTGAGCCCGACCACCAGCCGGTCGCACGCCGCCTTGGCCTGGTTCATCAGCGAGACATGGCCCGGATGCAGCAGATCGAAACAGCCGTTGGTGAAGCCGATACTCATGTCCTGGCGGCGCCAGGCGTTGACCCGCTCTCGCGCCCCCGGCAGCGTCGCGACCTTGGCCTCGGCGTCCATCAATTCGCCCTCGTGGAGCGAGATCAGGACCTCGGACGGACGGGCGACGGCGGTGCCGACCTTGGCGACGACGACGCCGGCCGCCGCGTTGGCCAGGCGCGCCGCGGTCAGCATCGGTGAGTCGACCGCGAGCCCGACGGCGAGCGCGGCCGCGACCGTGTCGCCGGCGCCCGAGACGTCGAAGACCTCGCGCGCCCGGGCCGGCAGATGGTGGGTCGCGTCGCGATCGACCAGGGTCATGCCCTGTTCGCTGCGGGTCGCCAGCACCGCCTCGACCCCCGCGGTCCCGATGACGTGGCGGCAGGCGGCGACGACCTCCTCGTCGTCCTCGGTCGGCATGCCGCTCGCCAGGGCGAGCTCCTGGCGGTTCGGGGTCACCACGCGCGCACCCCGGTAGCGGCTGTAGTCGCTGCCCTTGGGATCGACCACCACCGGCCGGCCGGCGGCGCGGGCGCCCTCGATCAGCCGCGCGATCGTCGCGTCCGGCAAAATCCCCTTGCCGTAGTCGGACAGAACCAGGACCCCGCCGCCGTCGAGCGCCGAAAGCGCGGCCTCGAGCACCATCGCCTGGTCCTTTTCCGACAACGGCGCCATGGTCTCGCGGTCGGCGCGCAGGATCTGCTGGTTGCCCGCGACGAACCGGGTCTTGATCGTGGTCTGACGTCCGGCGACGCGGATCAGATGCGACCGGACCCGGTCTTCCTCGGCGACCAGCATCGCGACCTCGTCGCCCGCCGCATCGTTGCCGATGGCGGCGATCAGCTCCGAGTCCGCGCCGAGTGCGGAGAGATTGCGAAGCACGTTGCCGACCCCGCCGAGCATCGAGGATTCGCGCCGCATCGAGAACACCGGGATCGGCGCCTCGGGCGAAATTCGGTCGACCACGCCTTCGACGAAGCGGTCGAGCATCAGATCGCCGACGGCGACGACGCGGGCCTCCGCCAAGCGTCCGATCAACGCGGACAGCTCGAATTTATCGATCATCCCTGGCTTTGCTTCCCTTTATTATGCCCCGTCGCTAATGCATCCTCGGTTTGGTTGCAAGCCCCCCGGGCCGATCCCGGGGGTCCGTTCAGGTCTGCAACATCTCGCGTTCCGCGCCATACAGCACCAACGCGGTCAGCCGGCCCGACCACACCGCCCCGGTGTCGATGTTGATCCGATTGTGCAGGAGCTGGGGTGCCGCGACCGGCGTGTGGCCGTGCACCACCACGTGGCCGTGGTCGGCGTCGGACGAGAGGAACGGCTCGCGAATCCACAGCATGTCCTCTTCGCTCTGCCGGTGCAGATCGCGCCCCGGCATGATACCGGCGTGGACGAACAGGTAGTCGCCCTCGATATGGTTCAACCGCAGCCCCTCGAAAAACGCCCGGTCGGAGGGCGGCAGCGCCGCGCCGAAGGCCGCCGAGAGCGGCCCGAGGTCGGCGAACGCGGTCCCCATCAGGTTCGGAACCCCGTCGACCCCGTAGCTTTTCATCGTCGCCCCGCCGCCGTTCAGGATCCAATAGCCGCCGGTCGCCGCATCCGCGAGGAACTGCAGCAGGAAATCCTCGTGGTTGCCCTTGAGATGGATGGTCTCGATGTCCTCGCCCAACCCCCCGTCCCGGGCCGCCAGCAACAGATCGACGACGCCGGCGGCATCCGGCCCGCGGTCGACGTAGTCGCCGAGATAGACGACGAGCTTACGGCCCTCCGGCGCCGCCGCCGCGTCCGCCACGATCATGCCGTGGAGTTCCCGCAGCAGATCGCGGCACCCGTGCACGTCGCCGACCGCGTAGACCCTTGTGTCGTTCGTTACCGCGGTGCCCGTCACGTCGGCCGCCCTACTCGCCGACCTCCTGCGGCGCGTCGCCGAAGTCGCGCCACGCCTCGCGCCCATCGCGGTTGTCGATGTAGTTGGTCAGCGCCGAGACGACCGCCCGGTCGTAGCGGCTGCCGATCGACTGGTGCAGCGCATCGGCGGCGGTATCGAAGTCCTGGGCCGGGCGATAGGCGCGTTGGCTGGCGCGCGAGACGAAGGCGCTGGCGACGGTGACGATCCGCGAAGTGACCGGGATGTCGTCGCCCGCGAGGCCGTCGGGAATGGCGCTGCCGTCGAAGTCCTCGAGCGTGTGCCGGATGGTCTCGGCGACATTGCCGTCGAACTCGATGTCGCCGATCAGCTCGGCGCTGGCGAGGATGCTCTCGCGGATCATCCGCGACTCCTCGTCGGTCAGCTGGCCGGATTTGGTCAACACCTCCTGGGGCACGGTGATCTTGCCGAGATTCATCAGGCTGCCGGCGATCCCCACGGTCTCGACGACCGCGGGATCGAGCCCCATCTCGCCGGCGATCGCCCGGGCGACGATGCCGGTCCGGTTCGACTGGTTGGCGGCGTAGGGATCGCGCCGGTCGACGACGCCGACCAGCAAATCGACGAGCTGGCGCATCACCCGTTCGCGCTGCTCGCGCTCGCGGACCGAATCGGTAATGTCCTGCGAGACCATCAGCACGCCGGGCGGCATCTCGTCGCGCTCCTCGAGCGGCATGAAGTCGGAGCGGTAGACCCGCTCGCCGGCCTCGCCGATTTCCATCGTGTGGGTGAAGTGCAGCGGTTCGAACTTGTCGAGGCACTCCTTGATCCAGCCGGCGATCCGCTTGCCCTCGATCGGCCCGAGGATCGCCGTGACGTGCTTGTCGAACAGATCGCGCCGATCGACGCCGCTGGCGTCGAGCGCCACCTGGTTGAACCAGCGGTAGCTGGCGGCGTCGTCGAACACGACGATCGAGTTCGGCTGGCTGTCGGTCACCAGGTGCATGAAGTTGCGTTGGCCCTGGAAGCGCTTGGAGATTTCCTCGAACTGCGCCGCCGACTCGTTGGCGCGCTTGGAGGAGCCCTTGAACCAGACCGCGATCAGGCCGATGAAGACCAGCACGATGATGCCGATGAAGGC
>JASLSL010000252.1 GCA_030743445.1 Alphaproteobacteria bacterium | reverse complement strand
TGCCGGCCTCTGCCATGGCGTCGAACAGAATGTCCGGATTGGGTTTGCCGGGACCGTCGTCGGCCGTCTTGAGAATGGCGAACCGGTTGAGCAGACCGTGCCGGCCGAGCGTCGCCTCGAGCCCGCGCCGCGACTTGCCGGTGGCGACGCCGAGCATGACGTCGGCCGCCTCGAGCGCCGAGATCGCCTCGACGGCGCCGGGATAAAGCGGTTCCTCGTGCTCGGGCCCCTGGCGAACGGCGCGAAACGAGTCCTTGAAGCAGGCGACCATCCGGTGGTGATCCGCTACCTCGCCTTCCGGATGCAGCCGCGCGATCGCCTCGACCAACGGCAGGCCGATGGTTTCGCGCACCGCCCGGCCGCTCGGCGGCGCGTCGAATCCCTCCGCCCGCCAGGTCGCGGCCATCGCCGCGACGATGGTGTGCGCACTGTCGACGAGCGTCCCGTCACAATCGAAGATGACCAGGCGAAGCGGTTCCGTTGCGGACATCCTTGCTCCCTAGCGTGATGATTTGACTATATAAGCGGGTTCGCCACAACGAAAAGCCAAACGCGCGCCAACACGGATATTTATAGATCGGGCGCAAGGCCGGCCCGCAACATGTGAAAGGGAACGACATGCCGACTGTGACTTCCGACAAAGCCGAGATTTACTATGAGGTGCATGGCGAAGGCGCCCCCGTCGTGTTCGCCCACGGCCGCGGCGGCAACGCGGCAAGCTGGTGGCAACAGGTTCCCCATTTCGCCAAGGACTATCGCGTCATCGTATTCGATCACCGCTCGTTCGGCCGATCCGTGTGCGCCCACGAGGAATTCGACCGCACCAAGTTCGACATCGACCTGTTGGCGGTGCTCGACGCCGAGGGCATCGAGCGCACCGCGATCGTGTGCCAGTCGATGGGCGGTTGGACCGGACTGCGCACCACCGTCCACCACCCGGCGCGGGTTTCCTGCTTGGTGCTGAGCAATACCCCGGGCGGCATCGACACCCCCGAGGTCGCGGCCTGCCTGGAGAACTCCCAACGCATGTTCGCCGAGCAGGGCGTCGGCCGCGCAGCGGTGGCCCCGGACTTTCCCGACCGCAATCCGGAAGGCGCCTATCTCTATGCCCAGATCGGCGGGCTCAACGTCAACCTGCCGGCCGACCTGCGCGGACGCTCCACCGGACCGGAAGACAAAATCGAGCCGGCGCGACTGTCCGGTATCGATACCCCGACCCTCTTCATCACCAGTGAAAACGACCTCCTGTTTCCGCCGGAAATGATTCGCGGGCTATCGGCCCTCATCCCCGGCGCCGAGTGCGTCGAGTTGCCCATGGCGGGCCACTCACCCTATTTCGAGACCCCGGACGCGTTCAACGAGACGGTTGGCGCGTTCCTCGCCAAGCACGCGGCGGCATAGCCGGCTGGAGTCTCACGATCTAAATAACGTACAGAACGGAGGCGGTCATTGGTGACACCGACGGATTTCTTCTCGGCTGACTACCAGGAGGCGCGGAGAAAATTCCTCGACGCATGCCGCTCGGCCGACGTACGCGTGGATAGCTTCAAGAACCCGCACAGCGGTCCTGATGGGGGCGAGTTGTACACCGACGTCGCCGTATCAGTGCCGCAGAACTCGAATTCCATTTTGCTTTTGGAATCTGGAATCCACGGTGTTGAAGGATTCGCGGGATCTGGAATTCAAACTGGTTTGTTGCGTGAGGGCATCCCGACGCGAATAACGAACGGCACCGGCATCGTCATGATCCACGCCATAAATCCATACGGATTTGCACATTTGCGACGCGTCAACGAAGACAACGTCGACCTGAACCGTAACTTCGTCGATCACACCAAACCATACCCGAAAAATTCCGACTATGAGGCGCTCGCCGACGCGATCGCGCCTGAAGGCCATTCATCCTTTGTGCGCATCTCGTCATTTGCACGGTTGATGCGTTATCGAGCAGTTCACGGCAAACTTGCCCTACAGTCCGCTATCGCAGGAGGCCAATTCACACATCCGCAAGGGCTCTTCTATGGGGGTACTTCGGAGACCTGGTCGAACAAGACTGTTCGGACGATCATCCAGAAGTACCTAGCGGATGCGCGGCGCATCGCGTTTATCGATATTCATACGGGTCTAGGACCGTACGGATACGGTGAGCTTATTCATAATTATGAAATCGGATCGCCTGCCCACGAACGTGCCGCCGCATGGTGGGGCGAAAGATTGAAATCCACCGCGACGGGCGAGTCCGTTTCAACCGACCTGACGGGAACGATCAAGCTCGCCGTTTCAGAAATGCTACCGAATACTGAAGTGACCGGGGCCACACTTGAATTCGGGACCGTGCCGCTTACGAAGGTCCTTCGGGCAATGCAGGATGAAAATTGGATGCACCATTACGGGGACAAGGACGGTGTCGTGGGGCAGCAAATCCAAGCGAAAATGCGACGGGTATTCTATCCTGATACCGATGAGTGGAAGACTCTCGTCTGGCAGCAGGGCAAACAGGTCGTCGAGCAGACGCTTGTGGCCCTGTCGGCATAACGTCCTTCGTTACGATCACTCGAACTCGTCGAACGGATCGCCCGGGCGCTCGGGATCGAAGCCGAACATCTCCCAGGTCGTGGCCATGTGCGGCGGCAGGGGTGCCGAGACGCGCAACTCGCCGCGTCCAGAGGGGTGCGGCAGGGTGATTTCGCGGGCGTGGAGGTGGACCTGCCGCGCCGCCTCCACCCCCTCGATGAACGCGGCCTTGCCGCCGTATTTGCCGTCGCCGAGGATCGGGCAGCCAAGCCCCTGGGCGCAATGGGCGCGCAGTTGGTGGGTGCGCCCGGTCTGCGGCCATAGTGCCAGCCAGGCGATCCGGCTGCCGGCGGCCTCCAGCACCCGGTAGACCGTTATCGCGCGCTTGCCTTCCTCGGCGGCGACGTGGACCCGCTCGCCGCCTCGTCCTGGTTTTTTACCCAGCGCCAGGTCGATCCGCCCGGCCTCGATCTCGGGCACGCCGACGGTGATCGCCCAATAGAGCTTGCGCGTGTCGCGCGCCCGGAACGACGTGCCGAGCGCCGCCGCCGCCCGTGCGTTGCGGGCCAGCAGCAGGACTCCGCTGGTATCCTTGTCGAGCCGGTGGACCAGGCGCGGCCGCTCGGCGCCACGGAACCTCAGCGCATCCAGCATCGCGTCGAGATGGCGCTTGGTGCCGCTGCCGCCCTGGACCGCGAGGCCGGCGGGCTTGTCGATGGCAATCACATGGTCGTCCCGATGCAGCACCAGCGAGCGCACGAAGGCCGCGTCCGCCGGGTCGTAGCGCGGCGCCTGTTTCGGCGTTGACGCGACCTCACCGAGCGGCGGCACCCGCACCACCTGACCCGTGGAGACGCGCGCACCCGACTTGACCCGCTTGCCGTCGAGCCGGACCTGTCCGGTACGCAACAGCTTCTGCAGCCGGCCGTGGGCGACGTCGGGATAGTGCCGCTTGAACCAGCGGTCGAGACGAATTCCGTCTTCGTCGTCGACGACGGTTATGTTCGTCGGTCCAGTCATCGGATGCCGGGGCCGCTAGCCTCCATCCTCCGCGCCGTGGCTCTCGATCACCGCATCGCGTGCGTCGTGTATCGAGGGGGGTGCGATCTCGAGCACGCGCTCGCCGGTCAGCGCGATCGCCCAAGCGCCCAAGGGCGCGGTCAAGAGAATGCTGAGCACGGCGACCGCAAGGATCACCTCGCCCGGCCCCGTGTCCATGCCGGCGGCGGCAAGTGCGGCAATCGGCGCCCCGCCGATCGCCGCTTGCACAGTCGCCTTTGGCAGATAGGAGATGACGACGAACATGCGCTCGCCAAAATTCAGATCGCTGCCGATCAAGCAGGCGTAGGTTCCGATGCTGCGCGCCACCAGGCCGAGCGCGATGATGACCGCGCCCATGAGTCCCGCCGCCAGCGCCACCTCGATGTTGACTTGCGCGCCGACCATGGTGAACAGGACGATTTCCGCGAACACCCAGATCTTGCCGAGCTTGGCGGAAATCTCGTGCGCCATGTGCTCGTCCTTCTCGAGGATGATGAAACCGACCGCCATCACCGCGATCAGGCTGGCGAACGGCAGCCATTCGGGCGACAGATGCTCGGCCCGGACCAGCAGCACCGACAGGCCGAGCACGATCAGCACCCGCTTGGTCGCGCGCGGATCGAAATGCTTGAACAGCCGGAACAAGGCGACGCCGATCGCCACGCCGACGACGACGCCGAGCACGATCGAGATCGGAATGCCGGCCAACTTCCAGGCGACGTTGACACTGGTCCCGGTGTGCATCCCGATCAGCACGCTGAAGACGACGATGACGAAGACGTCGTCGATCGCCGAGGCCGCCAGCACCATGGTCGGGATGCCCTTCACCGCGCCCATGCCGCGCTCCATGAAGCGGATCATCAACGGCACCACCACGGCCGGCGAGACGGCGGCGAGGATCGAGCCGAGGATTGCCGATTCCATGTAGCTCAGGCCCAGCAGAGGCGGCCCCAACACGGTGATCGCCGCCCCCTCGATCACCGCGGGCACGGCCGAGAGCAGCAGCACGCGGCCGCCGACGCGGTTCAGCGTCTCTTTCGAGAGTTCGAACCCGGCGCGGAGCAGGATCACGATCAAGGCGATCAGGCGGAAATCGTTGGAGACGTCCAGCAGGTCGGGACTGACCAGTTGCAGGGCGTAGGGACCGAACACGACGCCGAGCAGCAGCATGCCGACGAGCCCCGGGATCGTCAGCTTGCGGAACGCCCAGTCGATGACGATGCCGAGGATCAGCAGTTCGGCGAGGCTGACAATCATCGCCGGTCTATTCGCCCTGCCGTTCGGCGCGCAACTTGTCCCAATAATCGAGCCGCTTCTTGATCTCGCGCTCGAACCCGCGGTCGACCGGCTGATAAAGTTTCCGGCGCGCCAATTCGTCCGGAAAATAGTCCTGGCCCGAGAACGCGTCGGGTGCGTCGTGGTCGTACTCGTAGCCGTCGCCGTAACCGAGATCGGTCATCAACTCGGTCGGCGCGTTGAG
>JASLSL010000251.1 GCA_030743445.1 Alphaproteobacteria bacterium | reverse complement strand
CCCTTGGGCTTGCCGGTGGTCCCACTCGTGTACATCAGGAACAGCGGGTCTTCGGCCGGCAGCGACACCGGGTCGATCTTGCGGCCGGCGTAGTCCTCGAGCAGGTCGTTGACGATGAAATCGCGGCCCTTCTTGAGTTTCGACTCGGACGAGTACTTCCCGGGATAACGCTGCCAGATCAATACCTTGTCGACCTTCTGGCCGAGCTTCTTGGCGGTCTCGACGGCGATGTCGGCGTTCGGCTTGTGGTCGAGCAGCGCGCCGCCGCGGTGGTAGCCGTCGATGGTGATCAGCACGTGGCTGCCGGAATCGTGAATCCGGTCGGCGCAGGCCTGGCCGCTGAATCCGCCGAACACCTCGGAATGGATGACGCCGAGCCGGGCGCAGGCCAGCATCGTGACCGGCAGCTCGGGCGTCATCGGCATGTGCAGGGTCACTCGGTCGCCGGCCTTGAGGCCGCAAAACTCCTGCAGCACCAGGGCGAACTCGTTCACCCTGACGTAGAGTTCCTGGTAGGTGACGACGGACGGCGCCTCGTCTTCCGGTTCGGGAACGAAATGGATCGCCGCCTTGTTCTTGTGCTCGGCCAAGTGGCGGTCGACGCAGTTGTAGGAAGCGTTGATCCGGCCGCCGACGAACCATTTCCAGCAGGGCGCGTCGCTGGTGTCCAGCGTGGTGTGCCAATACTGGTCCCAATCCAAGAGATCGGCGTATTCCTTGAAGCATTCCGGGAAGTTGTCGAGGCTAAACCGCTCGAACATGCCCGGGTCGGTCATGTTGGCTTGGGCGATGAATGCCGGCGTTGGGTGGACCAGGCCTTCCTCTTTCCAGTGGACGGCAATCTGCGACTCGCTGACCTCGTTCCCGGCGTTCCCCTTTTTCTTGCTCATGATGGGCCCTTCCCTGTGCTTCCTGGTTGCGTTTTCCACGCCGCCGCAGGGGCGGCGATTGACCGGACGCTAATAATGTCAGATTTTCACCGCCAGACAAGCCGTCGCCGGAAGGCGTAGAGCGGGGAAGGGACATGCTTCTTCAACACACGACCTGGCCCGAGGTCGGGGATTATCTCGAATCGAGCAAAGGGATCGTCGTGCCGATAGGCTCGACCGAGCAGCACGGGCCGACCGGGCTGATCGGCACCGACGCGTTGGCTGCCGAGGTCATCGCCAAGCGCGTCGGCGAGGACGCCAAGGCGCTGGTGGCGCCGACGATCTCCTACGGCATGGCGCAGCACCACATGGCGTTCACCGGCACCGTGACCCTGCAGCCCTCGACCCTGATCCTGGTGGTGCGCGACGTGGTGACCTCGTTGGTGCGCCACGGTTTCGAACGGTTCTTCTTCATCAACGGGCACGGCGGCAACATCGCGCCGGTCAACACCGCGTTCAGCCAGATCCAGGTCGAACTCGCCGCGGCCCGCTCGTCCGACGGGCCCGGCGACGAGACCGGCCGCAACGCGCCGCCCGCCGACGTGCGCTGCGTGATGAAGAACTGGTGGATGGGCGAGAAGACGACCAAGCTGCGCGAGGAGCTCTACGGCGACAAGGAAGGCAGCCACGCGACCCCGTCCGAGGTCGCGGTGACCTGGCACGCCTTCCCCGACCAGCAGCGCGACCTACCGCTCGACCCGATCGAGCCGGTGCGCCGCTCGTTCCACGGCCCCGAGGATTACCGCAAGCTGTTCCCGGACGGCCGGATGGGCGCCGACCCCTCGCTCGCGACGCCCGAGCACGGCCGGCGCCTCGTCGAGGTCGCGACGGCCGAGCTCGCTAGCGCCTACGAAGAATTTCTCGCCGACGATTGATCCTTGGTATGAGCCAGCCGGCGAGGCCAATCACCGCCAGCGCCGCGGCGACCGCGAAGGCCGGGATCGCCGGCAAGTCGTAGCGCGGGTAGCTGCTGCTGAGCAGGGCGTAGATCGCGATGCAGTAGAGCGCCGGCAGGGCGAGTGCCAAGCGCGGCCCGTCGCGCCGCCGGATCGCGCCGCCGACGAGCCAGATGAAGGCGGGTAGGCCGAGCCACACGAACTGGTCGATCCAGATGCCGCGATAGGCGAGCGCCACGGTGACCGCGAGGTGCCACGGCAGATCGCCAGCGATCTCGTCGAGCCGTTGGCTCGTCACCCGGGCGGCCGCTTCGCTCCGGCTCAACCCCTCCCTTGACATCAGCCGGGCGACCAACGCGCGGCCTTCGTCGTGCCCTGCGGGATAGAAGGCGCCCGGCTTGCCGTCCTCGAAACGGGCGTAGGCCTCGGGCTTGAAATAACGCCGCGCCAGGTTGTCGCCGAAATCGCGGGTCCACCAGAGATAGGCCATGGGATACTCCGCCCGGGTCATGCGGTTCCAGGCGACGCGCTCGCTCAAGGCCAAGGCACCGCGGCCGATGGTCAGCGAGGCATCGCCGACCTCGGCCGCATTGCGTGCCATCCAGGCGGTGGTCGGCACACCCGCGGCGAGAAAGAACGCCAAACCGGCGACCGCAATGCGCGGCGCCAGCGGCCGCTGGACGACTAAATAGACCACGCCGCCAGCCGCCAGCAGGTAGAACAGATAGAGGAAAATCGCCTTGGTCAGGATCAACGCCGCGAGCGTCGCCCCGGCGGCGGCGGCGGCGGCGATGCTTTTTCGCCGCAACGCCTCGATCGCCAACAGGGTCGCGCCCGCTGTCAGCGCCAGCGCCAGGTAGTCGGAGATGATGCCGTAGCGCATTTCGTTGGCCTCGGCGTTCAACAGCACCAAGAGATACGCGATCCAGCCCGCCGCCGGTCCGCCGAGATTTCGCGCGATCGCGAAAACCAAAAGCGCGGCGAGCACGATCAACGCGCTGTTGGCATAGCGCGCGCCGTCGAAGGCGTGCGCCCGTGCCGCATGGCCTTCCATCATGGCGCGCCAGTCGAATTCGCGAAATTCGGGATCGACGACCATCACCAACGCCAAGAGGACGGGATAGCCGGGCTCGCGGATCGCGGTCGGGGGCCTCGAGGAGGCGTCGGGGGCGGCCATCGAGATCGTGCCGTGATGGTAGAGGTTGCGGGCCGCGGTCAGGTACTCGGTCTCGTCGAACACCGGTGCCGGCGATCGCGTCGTCAGGGCGAGCAGGACGAAGGCAAGAACAGCGACCGCCGCCGCCAGCGCCTTAGCTTTGATCGCCACGGCCTTTATCCTTGTCCAGCATCGCCTCGCCGTCCCGGACGACCGTCGAAATCGACCTGAGACTCTCGCCGACACAGGGTCCGGCGACGCAGTGGCCGTCCGCGATGCGAAAGCACGCGCCGTGGGTCGCGCACATGATCAAAGTCTTGTCCGAGGTCATGAACCGGTCCTCGACCCAGTTGAGCGGCGTGCCCACGTGCGGGCAGGAATTGACATAGCCGAAAATCCTATCGCCCCGGCGGACGACGAAAATCTCGTCGTCCTCGCCGCCTCGCTCCAGGTCGAACTCCTTGCCCTCGCCGTCCGGGATATCGGTCAGGCGGCAGAGCACCCGGCTCACGCTTCGGTCTCGCCCATGGCGCAGATGATGCGCCACTCCTCGTCGCCGATCGGCATCACCGAAAGCCGCGACTGGCGGATCAACGCCAGGTCCTGGAGCCGCGGGTCGGCCTTGATCTCGGCGAGCGTCACCGGCCTCACTACCGGCCTGACGGCGACCAGGTCGACCATGCCGAACTTGGCGGATGCGTCGGTCGGATCCGGGTGGTATTCGCCCGCGACCTCGACGATGCCGACGACCTGCTTCTCCTTGACCGAATGGTAGAAGAAGCCGAGGTCGCCGATCTTCATCGCCTTCATGTTGTTGGCGGCCTGGTGATTGCGCACGCCTTCCCAGCCGACCGGCTCTGTCTCCCTGACCTGATCGTCCCACGACCAGGCGCCGGGTTCGGATTTGACCAGCCAGTATTTCATCAAGAATCACTCATCGAGAAACACAACAGAAGGTGGCCATTGTAGTCATCTCGTCGCT
>JASLSL010000250.1 GCA_030743445.1 Alphaproteobacteria bacterium | reverse complement strand
TGGCCCGGGACGCGCGCGATCGGCAGGTTCGGCATGCCGATCCCGGCGCTCGTGGTGAGGGCCTGGCCGACGAACCCCTCGCAGACCAGGGATGCGGTCGGGACACCAGCCGCCTCGGCGATCGCGCTTGCCCGCAACACGGCGGGCGTGCAACTGCCTCAGCAGCCCATGCCGGAGATCACCGCGTCGACCCCCAGCGTCTTCAGTTTCTGCGGCAACGTCGCCAGGACCTCGTGCTCGTCCTCGCCGTGGGTCGAGCCGAACTCCTCGTAGCCGATGAAGGTGATGCCGGGATAGCGCTGCTTCAGCCCCTCCTCCAGCATCGGAAAAATCTCGTCGCCGCGGAACAGATAGTCCCACAGGCCGCACACCGTCTTGCCTTCCAGCGTGTCGTGGCGCTTGGCGAGACCGGTCACCTCGATGGTCTTCTCGCCGCGCGGCCACAGGACGGCGTAGCGTCCCTCTCCGCTTGCTTGCGTCATGTCGGTTCCTTCCGCACTTGATCGTCGCCCCAAGCTTACCCCGGCCTCGGGGCGAAGCCAAAGCGCTTGGCGCGCGCCGTCCAAGAGGCGCGGATTAAACCATCGAATATGAGGCGGTCAGTTCATCCACTGCGGCCAGTAGACCGCGAGCATCTGCGAGAGTCTCGAGAGGTCGCTCTTGCGCTCGAACTTGATCCGATAATTTCCCCAACGGGCCGCGGATTCCATATCCGGAATCCCGATGCTCCACTCGCCTTCGCAGTTCTTTTCGAGCCAGGCCTTCATTTGTTCGACGGCGCCCGGATTGGTGAACTTCACGACCTTATGAAGGCCGCGTCGATCGGTTTCCCCGACGGCGTCGGTGCGGGAGGGCAAAGCGGTCATGGCGAAATCACTCGTCGTTTAGGTCGATACACACCGCCGAAGCTAATTAAAAAACATTTTCAAATGGTAAAGATCGGCGCGAATTTGTTGCGTCTTTCGATTGGGCTTCCATAATCGATCGGAGGGCGTCGAAATGCCGCCGAGACATCGCAACTGGTTCGGATTAGCCGCCCTGGCGCTCGGGTTTGGGCAAGACGATCGGTCCGAACGAAACCCTGATATTCGACATCGAGCTGCTCGCCATTAGATAATATTGCATCGCTTTTAGGAGACGAGAACGGCGTGACCACCCATCGACGCGTCTGGCGTATGGCCGGACCGATCATCCTCTCGAACGTATCCGTCCCCCTGCTCGGCGCGGTTGACACCGCCGTCGTCGGTCACCTGCCCGACCCCTACTACATCGGCGCCGTCGGCATCGGCGCGATGATCTTCAACTTCATTTATTTCGGCTTCAATTGTTTGCGCATGGGCACCACGGGGCCGACCGCGCAGGCATCCGGCGCGGAGGACTGGGCCGAGGTGCGCGGAATATTGGGGCGTGCGTTGCTGCTCGCGGGCAGCATCGCCGGTGTCCTGCTGATGCTGCAGGTGGCGATCGCGGATTTCGCTTTTTTCATGGTCGAGGCGAGCGGCGAGGTCGAGGAGCTCGGCCGGCGCTACTTCATGATCCGCGTCTGGGCGGCGCCCGGCGCGCTCGCGACTTACGTCATCATCGGATGGTTCTACGGGTTGGAGAACGCACGCATCCCGCTGATTCTGCAGATCGCCGCCAACGGCATCAACATCGTGCTCGACGTGCTGTTCGTGTTCGGCTTCGGTTGGGGCGTCGAGGGCGTCGCCATCGCCTCTGTCATCGCCGAATTCTCGGGCCTGGCGCTCGGCCTCTATTTCGTTCGGCGCCAGCTCAAGCGCATCGCGGGCGCCGGATCGCACACAGCGCTGCTCGATCTCGTCAAGCTGCGCCGGCTGATCTTCTTCAACGGCTATATCTTCTTCCGCACGCTTTGCGTCGTGACCGGCATGGCGGTGTTCATGGCCCAGGGCGCCAAGCTCGGCGACGTAACGCTCGCCGCCAATCAGGTGCTCTTCAATTTCCTCCAGTTCACCGCCTTCGGGCTCGACGGGTTCGCCCATGCGGCCGAGGCCCTGATTGGCGACGCGATCGGACGGCGCAACCGCGAGGCGTTCAGCCGCGCGGTGCGGTCGGTATTGTTGTAGGCCGGGCTGGTGGCGGGGTTGAACGTGCTGATCTACTGGGTTGCCGGGACCGCGATCGTCGCCCTCATCACCAATATTCCCGAGGTCCGGGCGGCGGCGGCGGCCTACCTGCCGTGGGCAATCCTGATGCCCGCGGTCTCGGTCTGGGCCTACACCTATGACGGCATCTTTCTCGGCGCGATGCGGGCCGACGTGATGCTGGTCGCGATGCTGGCGGCCTTCACCGTCTATATGAGTGCGATATTCCTGCTGCTGCCGGTGCTGGACAACCACGGCCTATGGCTCGCGTTGACGGCGTTCCTCAGCCTGCGGGGGATCACGCTGCTGGCGTTCTATCCGCGCCTCGGCCGGGCTATTACTCTCCCCGGATCTGCTTGAGGAACTCGGACTTGTGCATCTTGCGCCAGCGCGCGAAGTCCCATTCGGGCCCGCCCGCCGGCCTGCCGCGCGGCACGAAGACCCGGGCGGTTACCTGCCGTCCCTCGACCGCTACCGTGCAGGTCGAGACCCGGTAGCTGTCGTCCTCGTAATCGGCGAGCTTGGCGGCGATTTCCTTGGAAACCCCGTCGAGGATCGCGCCCGTGACCTCGCCGCCCGG
>JASLSL010000249.1 GCA_030743445.1 Alphaproteobacteria bacterium | reverse complement strand
CGCCGAGGAAGCCTGGTTGGTGCGCAATCCGGCGGATGGCGAGAGCGTCCACTTGCGCACCTTCCCCGAGGTTCCGGCGGGTTGGCGCGACGACGATCTCGCCGCCAAATGGGCACGGATCCGCCGGGTCCGGCGCGTCGTCACCGGCGCCATCGAGATCGAGCGCGGCGAGAAGCGCCTCGGCTCGAGCCTACAGGCCGCCCCCGAGGTCTACGTCACCCAAGCGGACGCCGCGGCGCTCGACGGCATCGATCTCGCCGAGATCGCTATCACCTCGGACGCGACGATGATCGAGGGCGCGGCGCCGAAGGGCGCCTTCGTGCTCGACGACGTCGCCGGCATCGGCGTCGTACCGAAACAGGCCGCGGGTGAGAAGTGCGAGCGCTGCTGGCGGGTGCTGCCCGAGGTCGGCGAAGACAGCGAGCTACCGGGCACCTGCGGCCGCTGCGCCGACGCGGTGCGCGGGTTGAGCGAGTTAGTATAAGGCGCCGGGCGATGCTGCGCTTCGGCCTTAGGATCGCGGCCGCCGTGATCCTCCTCGATCAAGCGACGAAATGGTTGGTCCTCGAGGTGGTGATGGCGCCGCCGCGCTCGATCCCGGTGACCGACTTCTTCAACATCGTGATGGTCTGGAACCGCGGCGTCAGCTTCGGCCTGTTCGACAACGACTCGATGTGGACACCGGTGTTGCTGTCCCTGCTCGCGGTCGGCATCACGATCGTCCTCATGGTTTGGCTCAGGCGCGCCGAGGGCAGGTGGCTGGCGCTCGGTCTCGGCATGGTGATCGGCGGCGCCGTCGGCAACGTCATCGACCGGGCCGTGTGGCGCGCGGTTTTCGACTTTCTCGACTTCCATGTCGCGGGCTATCATTGGCCCGCATTCAACGTCGCGGACAGCGCCATTACCGTAGGCGTGGTACTGATTCTCGCCGAGGGCTTGTTTGCGAAAGACCGTAAGCCCATGTAGAATATCGGTTCGCAAGAGGTGTAAATCGTGTTTCGAACGGTCCTTCGCGCGACTCTCATATTTATCGCCGGTGCGCTTCTGCTTTCCGGCTGCGGCGGTGGCGGGCTATTCAGCGGTCCCAAGGTGGCACCGGACGAATTCGCGGTCGTCAGCCGCGCGCCGTTGACCCTGCCGCCGGACTACGGCTTGCGTCCGCCACGCCGCGGCGCCAAGCGGCCGAACGAGGTGACGCCGCGTCAGGAAGCGCGCAAGACGTTGTTCGGCAACGCCGGGAAGGTTTCCGGCGGGCGCCGGGTTGCCGCGCCCAAGGGGGCCGACGCCAACGGCCTGACCCCTGGCGAGCAGGCGTTCCTGAAGCAGGCCGGCGCCCTCAACGTGGACTCGGAGATCCGTTACGTCATCGAGCGCGAGAGCGGGCGCGTGAAGGAAGAGGACTCGCTGGTCGACACGCTGGTGTTCTGGCGCGACAAGAAGCCGGCGAACACGGTTGTCGACCCCGTGGGCGAAGCCAAGCGGCTGCGCGACAACGCGGCGCTCGGCAAACCGCCGACAGAGGGGCGCACGCTGACCAAACAAGCCAAGTGACGGCCGGATCGGCCAGGCGGCGCCATCCGATCCCGCTTTCAATCCACCAGGAGGTGTCATGACGCTGACCGAGCGGTTTCGGAGCCTTGCGCTGATTGCCGGCCTCGCGCTCGGCACGGCGCCGCTGGTCGAGGCCGCGGTGTTCAACCCCGAGACCTTCACGCTCGAGAACGGCCTGCAGGTGGTGGTGATCCCCAACCACCGGGCGCCGGTGGTGACCCTGATGATGTGGTACCGGGTCGGCGCGATGGACGAGCCGCCGGGCAAATCCGGGCTCGCCCATTTTCTGGAACATCTGATGTTCAAGGGCACCGACAATCTCGAGGCCGGCGAGTTCTCCCAGACGGTGGCGCGCAACGGCGGGCGCGACAACGCCTTCACCTCGCAGGACTACACCGGCTACGTCGACTCGATCGCGGTCGACCGGCTCGACCTGCTACTCAGGCTCGAGGCCGACCGCATGACCGGGCTGCACCTTACCGACGAGGACATCGAGCCCGAGCGCAAGGTCGTGCTCGAGGAACGCCTCGGCCGGACCGACAACAATCCCCGCGCCCAGCTCGCCGAGCAGACCCGGGCGCTGATCTACGCCAACCATCCCTACCGCATGCCGGTGATCGGCTGGGAGCACGAGATCAAGTCGCTGACCCGCGACGACATCACCAAGTTCTATCGCACCTGGTACGCGCCCAATAACGCGATCATCGTGCTGTCGGGCGACGTCACCGCGGCCAAGGTGCGCCCGATGGTGGAGGAGCACTTCGGCAAGCTCGAGGCGCGCGAGCTGCCCAAGCGGATCGACTGGCAGGAGCCGCCGAAAAGCACCGAGCGGCGCATTTCCTTGAAGCATCCGCGGGTGCGCGAGCCCTCCTGGACCCGCCGGTATCTAGCACCAAGCTATATGAAAGGCGCCACGGAGAATGTCTACGCCCTCGAGGTGCTGTCCGAAATCGTCGGCGGGGGCGCCACCAGCCGGCTCTACCGCGCGCTCGTGATCGAGGACAAGATCGCGATTAGCGCCGGCGCCTGGTACGACCCGGGCGCGCGCGGCCCGGCCGATTTCGGGTTTTTCGCCAGACCCCGGCCCGGCAACGACGTGGCGGCGGTCGAGCGCGCCGCCGAGGCGGTGATCGAGAAATTGCTGGCCCACGGTGTGACCGAGGACGAGGTCGAGCGCGCGATCCGGCGCCTGCAGGCCGCCGCGATCTATGCCCGCGATTCATTGCGGACACCGGTGCGTGTCGTGGGCTCGACGCTGGTGATCGGCCGGACCATCGAGGACATCGAATCCTGGCCCGAGCGGATCGGAGCGGTCACGGTCGAGCAGGTCAACCGGGCGGCCAAGGCGGTGCTCGGCGTCAAGGGGTCGGTGACCGCGATCCTGCTGCCGGAACCGACGAGCTGAACGGCGGAAGGGTGGCGCGATGACCGAATTCATGCGTTCCAGATGGTTGGGCGGCGTTGTCGTGCTCGTGGTTGTGGTCGGGCTCGTCTACCTGTTGTTCGGATCGTCCGACGACGGGCCGGGCAAGGGCTACAGCGTCAAGGTCGAGCGGGTGGTAAGCCCCGGCGGGATCGAGGCGTGGCTGGTCCGCGACCACACCGTCCCGATAACCGCGATCGAGTTCTCGTTCCGCGGTGGCGCGGCGCACGACCCGAAGGGCAAGGAGGGTCTCGCCAATCTGGTCTCCGGCCTGCTCGACGAGGGCGCCGGCGAGATCAAGAGCCAGGCGTTCCAGGCCAAGCTCGAGGATCTCTCGATCCGACTCGGTTTCAGCGTCGGGCGCGACACCTTCCGCGGCAGCCTGAAGACCCTCAACCGCAACCGCGGCGAGGCTGTGAAGCTGCTGGCGCTGGCGCTGACCGCGCCGCGCTTCGATGCCGCGCCGGTCGAGCGGGTGCGCCTCCAGGTGCTCTCGGGCATTGTCCGCCAGTCGACCGATCCTAATTTCATCGCCGGGCGGACCTGGAGCACGGCGGTCTACGCGCCACATCCCTATTCGAGACCCGCCGAGGGAACGTCCGGGTCGGTGAAGGCGGTCACCGCCGACGACCTCAAGGCCTTCGTCGGGGGCCGGTTCGCGCGCGACCAGTTGATCGTCGGCGTCGTCGGCGACCTCACGCCGGACGACCTGAAACCGATCCTGGATGAGGCATTCGGCGCGCTGCCCGAAAGGAGCGACTTCAAGGAATTGCCCAAGGCGGAGATGGCAGCCGGCGGCGAGACCTTCGTGATCGAGAAGGATGTGCCGCAGAGCACCATCGTGTTCGGCCAGCCGGGCGTGTTCCGCGACGACCCCGACTACTACGCCGCCTACGTCATGAACTACGTGCTCGGTGGTGGCGGATTCTCCTCGCGGCTCTATTCGGAAGTGCGCGAGAAACGCGGCCTCGCCTATTCGGTCGCGAGCTACCTCAACCCGATGCGCCTGGCGGCGACGATCGGCGGCGGCGCAGGCACCGCCAACGCCAATGTTGCCGAGTCGTTGAAATTGATCCGCGCCGAGTGGGAAAAGATGCGCGACGACGGTATCGACGAGGAGGAGCTCGAAGACGCCAAGACCTACCTCACGGGGTCGTTCCCGTTGCGCCTCAGCAGCACCGACCGTATCGCGCGCTTGCTCGTCGCGATGCAGTACCACGACCTCGCGATCGACTACATCGACCGCCGCGCGGGCTTGATCGGCGCGGTGACCCGCGACGACGTTGCCCGGGTCGCGAAGAAGCTATTGGACCCGAAGGGCCTGACCGTCGTCGTCGTTGGCAAGCCCAAGAGCGTCAAGGCGACGGCGAGGGCGCCGAAGATCTGAGAGGCGAAATTCGGCACTCGTGTTTCGACAGGCTCGACATGAGGGCCTCATGCCTCGCCTTGTCGAAGGACGAGGCCCGTTCTGCTAAGCTGCGCACGCGAGAACCGGAAGCGACAATTGGCGGGTTTCATGCCATATCGGCAGCTCATCGAGACTTGTTTCAGCGACGCTATCGGCGAGGGCGGGCTCGACCGCGCCGCCTTCGAGACGACCCTGGCCGAGGCGGCGAGGGCGCTCGACGGTCTCTGCCGGAATCGCGACGCGGGAAGCCTGCCGCTCCTGGCCCTGCCGGCGCGGACCGATGACCTCGCGGCGATTGCGCAGATCGCCGAGCGCTTTCGCAAGTCCTTCGACGACGTGCTGGTGCTCGGCACCGGCGGCTCCAGCCTCGGCGGGCGGACGCTCGCGGCGCTCGGCAGCGATGGTCCCGACCTCCATTTCATCGAGAACGTCGATCCGGACGGATTTGAGGTGGTGCTCGCCGGCGCCGATCCCGCCAGGACCGGCGTCATCGCGATCTCCAAGTCCGGCTCGACTCTCGAGACCATGGCGCAGGCCCTGGTCGTGCTCGATTGGCTCGAGGGCAAGCCCGCGGACCGCATGGTCGCGATCGGCGATCCGGGCGACAGTCCGCTCCGCCGCCTCGCGGCCACGCACGAGGTGCCGGTGATCGACCACGACCCGGGGATCGGCGGGCGCTATTCGGCGCTCTCGGTCGTCGGAGGGCTGCCGGCGGCGATCGCCGGGGTCGACGTCGCTCTGCTGCGCCAAGGCGCCGCCGAAGCCCTGGAGGCCGCTCTCGGCGCCGCGGTGCCGGCGGACAGCCCGCCCGCCGTGGGGGCGGCGCTTTCGATCGCGCTGGCGCGGCACGCGGGGGCGACGATCACTGTCCTCATGCCCTATATCGACCGTCTCGCCGATTTCGCGCTCTGGCACCGCCAGCTCTGGGCCGAGAGCCTCGGCAAGTCGGGCGAAGGCACGACGCCGGTCCCGGCGATGGGGGCGGTCGACCAGCACAGCCAGCTGCAACTCTACCTCGACGGGCCGGGGGACAAGATGTTCACGCTGATGACCGGACCCTCGGCCGGCGCCGGTCGGCGGATCGACCCCACGCTTGCCGGCGATCCCGAGCTCGCCTATCTCGGTGGGCATGCGCTCGGCGATCTCTTGGACGCGATGGCCGAGGCGACGGCGGAGACGCTGGCGCGCAACGGCCGGCCGGTGCGACGGATCACGCTCGACGCCGTCGACGAGCGCAGCCTCGGCGCCGTGATGATGCATTTCATGCTGGAGACCATCCTCGCCGCCGACTTGCTAGGCGTGAACCCGTTCGACCAGCCCGCGGTCGACGAGGGCAAGGCGCTGGCGCGCGCGCGCCTCGGGGCCAAGTCCGGGGCCAAGCCCGGGTCGAATGCCGAGTCGGAGGATGCCGCATGACCATCCGCCGCCTGCCCGAGACCGTGGTCAACCGGATTGCCGCGGGCGAGGTGATCGAGCGTCCGGCCTCGGCGGTCAAGGAGCTGGTCGAGAACGCGATCGACGCGGGTGCCGCCCGTGTCGAGGTCGCGGTCGAGGACGCGGGCAAGTCGCTGATCGCGGTCTCCGACGACGGCTGCGGGATGACACGGGAGGAGTTGGTGTTGGCGGTCGAGCGCCACGCGACGTCGAAGCTGCCCGGGGATGATCTCGACGACATCCAAAGCCTCGGCTTCCGTGGCGAGGCGCTGCCCTCGATCGGCGCGGTCGGCCGGCTCACGATCACCAGCCGTGCGCATGGGGCGTCGGAGGCCTGGACCCTCTCGGTCGAGGGCGGCAGGGTCGGCGAACCGTCGCCGGCGGCGCGCGACAGGGGGACACGGGTCGAGCTCCGCGACCTGTTCTACGCAACGCCGGCACGGCTCAAATTCCTGCGCAGCGACCGCACCGAAGGGGAGCAGATCGGCGACGTGATGAACCGGCTTGCCATGGTCTCGCCCGGCGTCGGGTTCGCGCTCCGCGATGGCGAGAAGACCCGGCTCAACGTGGCGATGGCCGAGGGCGACTTGCTGGAGACCCGGCTCGACCGGCTCGCCCAGGTGATGGGGAAGGAGTTCGCCCAGAACGCGATCGAGATCGACGCCGAGCGCGAGGTCTTGCGCCTCACCGGCTATGCCGGACTGCCGACTCTGAACCGGGCCAATTCGCGCCACCAGTACCTGTTCGTCAACGGCAGGCCGGTCAAGGACCGCCTCCTGTTCGGCGCGGTGCGCGGCGCCTATGCCGACTTCCTGGCGCGCGACCAGCACCCCCTGGTGGCGCTATTCCTCGAGGCCGAGCCGCGCTTCGTCGACGTCAACGTGCATCCGGCCAAGGCCGAGGTCCGGTTCCGCGACGCCGGGCTGGTCCGGGGTCTGATCGTCGGCGCGTTGCGCCATGCCTTGGCCGGGTCCGGCCACCGCGCCTCGACCACGGTCGCCGCGGCCGCACTCGGCGCCGCCCGCCCGGCGGGCGGCGGCGGTGCCTACATGCCGCGTGGCGGGGGACTGCCGTCCCAAGGGCTCGCCGACAAGGTGGTGGCGTTCCAGGCGCCGCTTGGCGGCGAAGCGGCGTTGGCGCCCGGGGCCGCGGTCGCTTCCGATTTGCCGGAAGACGATCCGGCTGAGAGCTATCCGCTCGGCGCCGCGCGGGCCCAGCTCCACGAGACCTATGTCGTGGCCCAGACCGCCGACGGCATCGTCATCGTCGACCAGCACGCGGCGCACGAGCGCCTGGTCTACGAGCGCATGAAGGCGGCGATCGCCGCGGACGGCGTCAAGCGCCAAGGGTTGTTGATCCCCGAGGTCGTCGAGCTCGACGAGGCGGCGGCGACCCGGGTCGCCGAGCGCGCCGAGGAATTCGCCGAGCTCGGCCTGGTGCTCGAACGCTTCGGGCCGGGTGCCGTCGTGGTGCGCGAGGTGCCGGCGATGCTCGGTGAGGTCGACGCGGCGGGGCTGGTCCGCGACCTCGCGGACGAGCTGGAGGAACTCGGCGACGCACCCTCCCTGAAGGAGCGGCTCGAGGAGGTCTCCGCCGCCATGGCCTGCCATGGCTCGGTGCGCGCCGGCCGCCGGCTCAACGGGCAAGAGATGAACGCGCTGCTGCGCCAGATGGAGGCGACCCCGCATTCCGGCCAGTGCAACCACGGCCGGCCGACCTATGTCGAGCTCAAGCTCGCCGACATCGAGAAGCTGTTCGGCCGGCGCTGACCCGACGCATCCGACCCCCTCGAAAATAATGCTGCCGCTCTTCTTCGCCGCCCTCGCGAACGTCGTCGGCCTCGGCGTGATCGTCCCGCTGCTGCCGTTCTACGCCGAGGGGGCGGGCGCCTCGCCGCAGCAGATCGCTTGGCTGTTCGCGATCTTCTCCGGCGCCCAGTTCCTGACGGCGCCGCTGTGGGGCCGGCTCTCCGACCGCATCGGCCGCAAGCCGGTGATCGTCATCAGCTTGCTCGGCACCGCCCTGGGCTATGTCTGGCTCGCCTTTGCCGACGGGCTGGCCGGTATTTTCCTGGCGCGCGCCTTCTCGGGCGTGATGAACGGCTGGCTTGCGACCAGCCAGGCCTACGTCGCCGACGTCACCCCGCCGGAAGGCCGGGCCAAGGGCATGGGAATGCTGGGTGCGGCGTTCGGCATCGGCTTCATCATCGGCCCGGCGCTCGGCGGCTACCTCGTCGGCGGCGGGACGCCGGACTTCGAGCTGCCGATCCTGCTCGCCGCCGGCAGCTCGGGGCTGGCGCTCGCGGTCGCCCTTTTCGCCCTCGAGGAGCCCCAACGTCACGGCGCCGCGGCGCCCACGGAGTCGCTCAAGATTGCCGGGATCGCGCGCGTGGTGCCGATCCTGGCAGTGATGATCGGGCTCAATTTCGGCATCTTCTTCGTCTTCGCCGGGATGGAGTCGACCTTCGCGGTGTGGTGCGGCCAGGCGCTCGCCATGGGGCCGCGCGATGTCGGCTACTACCTCTCCTTCGCCGGCGTCGTCGGGGTCGTCGTCCAGGGCTGGCTGGTTGGCAAGTTGGCGCCCCGGGTCGGCGAGGGCTGGCTCGTCACCGCCGGGTTGGTGGCGCTCGCGGCCGCGTTGGCGCTGCTGCCGACGTCGACCTCGCCGCCGATGTTGTTGACGCCGATCGCCTTGTTGTCGCTCGGCTTCGGGCTCGCGACCCCGGCGCTGGTCAGTCTGGTCAGCCGGACCGCGTCCGAGGATATTCGCGGCGGCGCCCTCGGCGTCAGCCAGTCGGCCCAGAGCCTCGGCCGGATCCTGGGGCCGGCCTGGGCCGGCTTCGCGTTCGCGAGTTTCGGGCGCGACTGGCCGTTCTTCTCGGGCGCGCTGATCTTGCTGCCGCTGGTCGCGGTCGCCGCCGCGATGACGCGTCGGCTCAGGGCATAGTCCTTGACCCTACTACCGCGATATATAACCCAGTCCGATCACCGCTCGAGGTAGTGGGTCAGATTGACTGATGAGGTCCGTTAATGGCCAAACGCGGACATCTGGGCCGCAGTATGTCTGCTTTGAGGGGTGAAGCGGACGGAGATCAACTACCCCGAGAACGTCCGCTAATAGCCAGGAGCGGACATTAACAAGAGGGCAAAATAGTTCGCATTGCTGACGACGGTGTCATAGCCCGATATAACATTGCCAAACCCTTACATACACCGATTGAGGAGAACCGGTGAAACGGATCGGTATCGCGATCGCGCTGGTAGCGCTGGTCCTGCTCGGCGTCCAACGGATTTCGTCCGAACGCAAGCTCACCGGCGACGAGATCAGGGAGACGCGCGCCGGGCACAGTTTCCGCTTCGAGGCGGATACCGGATCGACCGGCGTCATTTCCTACAAGGCCGACGGCACGATGACTGGGCGCAAGGTCAGTGGCGCCGCGGACACCGGCAGATGGTGGGTCGAGGGCGACCGGTACTGCCAGCACTGGCGGAACTGGCGGCACGAAGAACGGCACTGTTATCACATCTACGAGATCGGCGAGAAGCAATACCGGGCCGCCGGGATCCCCGGGAAGAGCGCCGCCAAGGGCTGGAAGAGCGTCAACTCCAGGAGCTGGCTGATTGAGTAGCGCGCCATCGACGATCCGACACGCAGTAGACAGCACTCAGGTAATTAAGAGATGGGGTCAAACGCAGCTCTCTCCCTCTCCCCGCTGCGTCTTCTTGTCTACTTAGAAGAAGACATAGGATCGGACCACGACGTTCTTGCGGCAGGGAGCGTCGTCGGGCGCGGTTGGGTCGATGCAGGCCGTGTGGAAAGACCAGCGCGAGACGGAGCCGTCGGTGACAGAGTCGTAGCACTTGAGCATCGAGACCTCGGTGGGCTTCTGCTCGGGAAACCAGTACCACTCGTGGTCGGGCCGGTGGGTGAAACGGGTGGTCTCGCCGACGCGGTCGTCGTAGATCCGGTAGTTGGTGATGTACGGCTGGTCGGCGAATGAGGGCCAGGCGCAGAGCACGAAGGGGTTCTGGCGCACGGTCTCCATCGGCTTGGCGAGGTTGATCGACATGAACCGCCGCGACATCTTTGCGTCGGCCTGCTCCTCCGTGTAGTGCTGCTCGCGCCCGAAGTTCCGCAGGTTCTTCGTGAGCAGCTCGCGGCAGCGCACGCGGCCGCTGTTGTCGTTCAGGTCGTTGTGCACGACGTTGGCGTATCTGGCGTTCACGCCCGGGTTCTTGTTGTCCTGGTCTTCCGTGCGGTCGCCCTCGTAGTCCTTGTCAAACACGTCGTGGTTGTACACGAGCGCATCCGTCGCGTCCGGGGAAAACGCCAAGAGGAGCTTCTCCATCTCCGGGTAGAACACGCGCTCCACCTCCGCCGCGTCGTAGAAGTTCTCGCACTTGGACTCGCAGTGCGCCAGCGAGACGCCAAGCTTGTCCATGCACTCGGGGCTGTTGGGCGAGAGACCTGGGTGGTACTCCTCCATTCGTCGCGCGTCGCGCATCACCTGCGGAAAATAGAGGCATCGCCGCCGGTTGTCCTGCTCGTCCTTGCGCAACGCTTTTGCCTCGGCCTCGCGCGCCGGGTCCCGCCAGAGTGCGTTGGACGAGACGATTGAGTAGGACGGCTGCTCGCGGATGGTGTAGTGCAGCGGAAGCGCTAGGCCGCCTTCAGGGGCCTCGATGTTGTTCGCCCGAATATATTCCAAGCACTCCGCGTAGTCGCGAAACCCGACGCCCCACTTGGTCTCGATGGGGCCGGGGGGCGCGTTGTCGAGCATGTCGGTAACCGCCTGCCCCTCCCCCTCGGCAATCTGGATGAGCGCCGCCTCCATCGCCGCGGCCGTTCCCGCATCCCCGTCCCGATCGAACGACATGTAGGATAAACCTCCGTTCGCGGCGATGGGCGGTGGCTGCCCTTCCGTGAGTTGGAGGGGAGGCACATAGGCCGACGAAACTGTCTCCGTAACCGCCGCAACCTGGTTCTCGTTGACCTTGAGCCGGTCCATGGCATGCCCCCGATTAAAAACACCCCATCGTGGCACACAGGGCTTGTACCTGCTAGGGCTTGTGATTCCTGGTCACACGAACCTATGCCGCGCCTGCCGCGCAAACGCCGCGTCCTTTTCCACCCGCTCCGACACGATGCACTCCACCAGTTGCGAATGGCGCGAACACTCGCCGTTGGTTCGTTGCGTAATGCAGGCCTCCCAGAATGACCGAGTTGGGTCAGAAGCGGACCTTCACTATAGCCCTCGGACACGTCCGCTCTTAGCCACAAGCGGAAACGCAGAATCGATACCACGCATTTCTGCATCGCCCCCTACCCACATCGTCGCTGTACTCTTAAATTAGGCTCGAAAGCTGAGCAGAGGAGCCAATTATGGCGCATGAAATCTTGGAGCTAAGGACTGTACATCCGGCGGACGGATACTCTCATGTCGCAAAGGCTGGAAAGACCTTGTACATCTCCGGGCAGGTGGCTCGAGACCTTCAAGGTAATTTAGTCGGCCCAGGAGATATTGAAGCCCAGACTCGCCAAGTTCTGACTAACTTGCAGAACATCCTTGGAGAAGCCGGGGGCAATTTAGGCAATATCGCAAAACTCACCACGATTCTTACGCACCACAGTTAC